>NZ_QTLI01000039.1:0-21086 GCF_003434625.1 Parabacteroides sp. AM17-47 | reverse complement strand
TGCTATAAAACATACGATCCAAATTTATCGGGCATTATTTTTTAGGCTTTTTCCCAAGACTTAACAAGTTATATAATGTACGTACGATAAAACACAATATATAGTATCCTTTTTTCCAAAATCCACTCATACCCCCTCCTATTTAAATAAAATCTGTTTTCTGTTCACCCCATGTTTTTTTAATGAAAGATGTATGAATCCCTTCGTACGATAAAGGATCGCCTGATCAAAATTCAGGCAGCTTGCCACCAAGTCCTCCAATAGTCGGTTGCGATCCACCGTGTAAATGTCTACCGCCTCCCCCTTCATATGTTGCGAGCTAGGGGCACCTCCCACTAATCGGTTTAACTCTTCGCTTCGATAGCCACTCATGATATACATAGGCTGTCGATGATATATACGCAAAGGTTCCAACAACCGCACCGTTAGATTCCGTATCACCGGTATTACCTCCGAAGGCAACGCATTATTAAGTCCAAATTCCACCGCCATCGCACTATAAACAAACTCGTCCATACGAAAATGCTCTGTCAATCTCTTCTCATCCTTTTCCATCTTAACTCAAATTTTCAATCCTTAATTTTCAATTTATAAGAGTAGTCCACCCCAAACAGCGCACCGGCAAACGTGCAGATCTCCCCAAATGCGACCAGCACGCTGTTATCTATCTCACCGGAAGGAGCCACCCAAAAACCACAGAACACCAAGGTAAGGCCGGTCACGCAAAGCAGCACGGCCATTACCAGTTGCACGTTAAATCTCATCCGGGCTATCGCTATCAGAGCCACCAGCCTCCGTAGTGGCGCCATCTTGGGAGACCCTTGCGTATTCCAACGTCTTCTTCGTATCCTTCAACTCACCGCCCGGAGTGAAGATGATACGCGGGGGGCGCAACATACTCGTGTTAAAATCTTTCTTATCCGTCACCCCATCACTGCTCACCGAGATCCGAAAACTCCCGAAATCGCCGAGCCTTACGATACGCCCCTCCTGAAGCTCCATATCCAACACGAAATTAAGGTTATCCAATACCGCCTTCACATCTGCCGACGACACCGTACTACGTGCCGAGATCAACTTACATAACGTTTTCATACTAGAGGTACCATTCGTTTTCGACACCGCATAAAACTTTTTCTCTGAATCCTTCTCGCCCGGCTTCGACGGACGCAACACCAACTTAAAACCTTGTGCCATATCTTTTAATTTTTATGGTTATATACCCCTTATGGAGCACGACACAAAGGTAAGATGAGCCGGAAGAGGTCAGCGTCCGTGGTTTTATCCATCAAACAAATAGTATTCAACGAATTAAAAATAAAAATGCCCAAAAATTCCCCTTTTCAAAGACAACAAAAACCTGCTATTCTTAACTAACATTCAAATCCATATCTCTTTTAAAACTCATCCGTCACCTCCCTCTTTCCAGCGAGCACCAAGACTGCTTCCGCAGAATGCCCCGCCTCTCGCAAATGAGAAGCCAAGCCACGCACCGAGCCCGGATAATCAAACCCCATCAACAGGCAAGAGGCTATTTCCAAAGAGGAAGGGGGAGTCTCACGATCCGTAAACTCCACAAGCTTCACTAGCTCCAACAAGAGTTCCGGACGAAATGGGGAATACAACAAATCACCACGCACCGTATACTTACGTATATAACACCGTTCGCACTCCCGGTCATGCTCCATATACTTCCGGATAAATTTACGGTACGCCCCGGGCATCTTCCTATAATAATCTCCATATCCCAAACTACACACATCCATTTTCCAAGACTCCCGCTCATCCGGCCCCAACGTTACCAAGAACGCGTCAAAATTCTTCACCGTGGGCTTATGCCCCAATCTCTCTCTCAAACGCTCATAGATCTTTTTCATCATGCGAACGCAGGGGGAATGTTTATCCCTGCGCCGCATATGGCCGGACACCGTACTTACATACGGATTTTCAAATACATATATAAAAACAGAACCGGCCTTCTAAATCCCTTTACGGGAAAAGAAGACCGGTACAAAACCTTGACCTTATATCGATTCTACAAAATATCTATCATCCTATCTTTTCATCACAAAACCCACATGGTTCCTTCTCTTTTCTTGCAAATGCCTCTGGGGAGGCTCTTCTTTTTTGACGCTATATTTAAATCAACATTAATAGCATAGGCCCTCACGGATAAATCCATAATTTACTTTTTATTTCGCTCTATTCATCCAACACCTCATATTTAGAATGCTGGCTCTTGAACTCGGGAACGATCTCCTTCATCCGCTTCACGATCTGCATATCCCCCTCCACGGCACAAGCATGTACCAAGGCATCAATCCGCAGATTGGCGTCCGCATAATCATACGCACGGACTTGGGCGATCTTGATCTTCGGATGAAAAGTAGGCTTGGAGGTCTCCTCCTCATTGAGTACCTCCTCATACAACTTCTCCCCGTCTCGCAATCCCGTGAACCGGATCTCGATTCCCTTCACCCCGCTCAGACGGATCATCCGCTCAGCCAGATCCACGATCCGT
This sequence comes from Parabacteroides sp. AM17-47, assembly GCF_003434625.1. Classification (NCBI taxonomy): domain Bacteria; kingdom Pseudomonadati; phylum Bacteroidota; class Bacteroidia; order Bacteroidales; family Tannerellaceae; genus Parabacteroides; species Parabacteroides sp. AM17-47. The sequence goes on along the minus strand of NZ_QTLI01000039.1, from coordinate 18,565 downwards.
ACAGGTTTACCCATATCGAACACGAAGATCTCTCCCCCATTACCCATCGTACCGGCCTCTAGGACCAGCTTACAAGCCTCCGGTATCAGCATGAAGAAACGAATGATATCCTTGTGCGTCACCGTCACCGGACCGCCCCGCTTGATCTGCTCCTTGAATAACGGGATCACGGAACCGTTCGATCCCAGCACATTGCCGAAACGAGTCGTCACGAATTGCGTGCGACCGCTCACCTTCCCATCCTTGATGGCTTGATCCAAGCTCTGCACGTAGATCTCGCAAATACGTTTCGAGCAGCCCATCACGTTCGTGGGATTCACCGCCTTGTCGGTCGATACCATCACGAACTTCCTCGTGCCGTATTTCACCGCCAAGTCTGCGATCACCCGGGTACCGTCCACGTTGTTGCGGACACTCTCCTCCGGATTATCCTCCATCATAGGCACATGCTTGTAAGCCGCGGCATGAAACACGTAATCCGGACGATGCTCCTCGAACAGCTCCTCCATGCGTTCACGCACACAAATATCGCTCACAACCGTATAGGATTCTATATCCGGCCACCCACGAGCCATCATCAAGCGGACATCGTGTAAGGGAGTCTCCGCCTGATCTATCAAGACCATACGTTCCGGGGCGAACTGGGCTACCTGCCGCACGATCTCGCTGCCGATACTCCCGGCGGCTCCTGTTATCAGAATCCGCTTACCGGTAAGCTGCTTCCTCACAGCCTCCAAGTCTATCTCGATCTTATCACGGGGCAGCAAGTCCTCTATATTCACCTCCCGCAGCTGGGTATGGTTCAAGTCGCTCTTCCCGTCCCACTCTTGGGCGGCAGGAGTCATATAGATCTTTATATTCGCCTTGATCAGCCTGTCCACCATCTCCTGATTATTCCGGATCGCCTCAACTTTCAATGGAGACACCAGCAAGACATTAGACCGTTTTTTCCTCATCACAGAAACCAATTCCTCATCATTCGGATAAACCTTGACTCCCATTAAATATCGATACTCTATCTCCGCTATGTCCGAGATAAAACCCGCCAGCACAAACCGGGCCGGATCCTGATTCTGGATACTCTTCGCCAAACTCACCCCACCTTGCTTCACGCCATAGATAAACGCACGCTCCGCCTTAGCCACCCGGAAAGTACTCACATAAAAGAATTTAACGAACACACGCATCATCCACATCAAGCTCATAGCCAACAACGCGGAGAGGATCAGATCCCGTTTACGGATATACATCAAATAAGGAGAGAAATCGGTCAGTGCCTGAAACACGACCACACAAATCAAGCCAAACAAGACGGCGAACCCCACCTTTTGCAAGTCCACGAAAGAGGAATAACGTATAATCCCCGAATAGGTATGGAACAGGCGAAAGCCTACCAGATAAGGAATCAGGCATACCAACAGCGTGACCAATAGATGCCCTAAGATATCCAAGGTTGATAATACCCCGTTATTCAAGGTATACACCAATAAGCCGGAAAATAGGATCAAGCAGCAATCCAGCAAGATAATACCCCAATAGGGTAAGGATTTCTTGGAAAAGTACCAGGTAGATAGTCGAGAAAAAGGATCCCTCATATCAATTCTTGTTTATGTAGTTACACGAATAATCTATAGAATAAAAGCTCTTTTGGGCTATTCCGATACAATAGCTCTAAATGTTTGAAATATCAATCTTATATCGAAAGTAAAGGAATGTCTGGCAACATATTCCAGATTAATACGCAATTTATCTGGCATTATTACTTCAACATAATACTTATCAGGATCATTAACCCGCTCAAGAAGTTCATTCTCATTTCGATACCGAATAGAAGCCAAATCTGTAATGCCCGGCCTAACATCCAACACATGCATTTGTTCTTCCGTATACATATCAACATACTTACGAACTTCCGGACGAGGACCAACCAAACTCATATCCCCTTTAAACACATTAATCAATTGAGGAAATTCATCCAATTTGTATTTACGGATATAATAGCCGGACCGAGTAATCCGAGGATCATGTCCACCCACTGTAATAAGCCCTTTCTTATCTGAACCCACACGCATGCTACGGAATTTAAATAGCTGAAAATCCATATTATTACGCCCTACACGAACTTGCTTATAAAAGACAGGACCGATAGAATCACACTTAATCCAAATTGCCAAAATGACAAATAGAGGACTAAGCAAGATAAGCCCTATCCCGCTCGCTACAATATCAAATATACGTTTCAAATCGTTTGGATTATTTTATTGGGAAATAATATCAACAAAATTAGAAATCACATACTCCACATCCTCATCCGTAAGACTGGTGTGTAAGGGTAAAGTAATCTCATTATGGTATTGGTTGTAAGCATTCGGATAATCTGCGATATCAAAGCCTAACGCCTTATAAGCAGTCATCATGGGTAACGGTTTATAATGTACATTACAAGCGATTCCCCGTTCTGCCATTTTGATGATAATCTCATTCCTTTGTTCGATACTCTTATCCAATAACCGCACCAAATACAAATGTCCGCTGGAAATATGGTCCCCATTCAAATGATTCAGTGTTTGCGTACGATAAGTAGCTAACGCCTCATTATAACGGCGGATGATCTCCTGTCGTCTGGAAAGCATTCCCGCATAACGCTCGAATTGAGCCATACCGATAGCGGCCATGATATCCGTCATATTACATTTATAATAAGGAGCCACGATATCATATTCCCAAGCACCCAGCCGAGTCTTCGCTAAAGCGTCCTTATTTTGACCATGCAATGACAATAGCTGAAATTGCTTATACAAAGTCTCATCATCCACACCTAAAACCGTACGCCAAGTCAAAGCCCCCCCTTCCGCCGTTGTTAAATTCTTTACTGCATGAAAGGAAAAAGAGGTAAAATCTGCCACCCCACCACACATCTTTCCATGCCATTGAGCACCAAAGGCATGTGCCGAATCCGCTAATACAATGACCCTACCAAACGCTTTCTGGATCTCATTCGCAGATTTGAATAAATGCCGTTTACTCTCTACTGCCTCATAAATCCGGTCATAATCACACATAACCCCGCCAAGATCCACAGGGATCACTACTTTTGTATTAGGGGTTATAGCCTTCGCCAATTTATCATAATCCATCTCAAAAGAATCCGGAGCTGTATCCACCATCACCACCTTCGCCCCGACATGGCAAGTCACGCTAGCAGTGGCCGTATAGGTATAAGCACTAGTGATCACCTCATCGCCCGCCCCAACTCCTAATACCCGCAATATTGATTCCATGCAAGCCGTAGCCGAATTCAAGCATACAGCTCTATTCGTATGGCAATAAGTGGCTATCTTACGCTCAAACTCTTTAGTACGAGGTCCTGTCGTGATCCAACCGGAATTCAAGGCATCGCACACTCCATTAATTTCAGCCTCCGACATATCTGGAGGCGAGAAAAGTATCTTTTTCATAAAATGAATGATTAATAAATACAATCTCAATAAGACCCAATCATTGTCGTTGCGCATTAATGCGCCTCACATACGACTTAGCAGTAAATAAAGAAACAAGCATTCCACAGCCATTCGATAGATGCAACGTAGCAAACCCCAACAATAAATATAATATATTAAGATGTTTCCGTATTGCTATACAGAAACTTACCCCACCTATCATTAGCAAATAGGCCAATAAAGACAAACCTCCAATACCCATAAAAGGCCCCCAAAGTAAAGAAGCAAACAGAGGAACTATCAATGACAACACAAAAATCATAGGAATATAATGCCGTAACGCTAAAGAGTTGCTATTCCCTGTAAACAGAACCGTACGAATACCCCATAAGCCATTCTTATAATTTTGAATCCACAATTTTTTGAATGATTCGCGAGCATAATACGTACAATTACTATCAGGAACGATAAATATACGTCCACTACCTTTTCTTATACGATAATTTAGCTCAAAGTCTTGATTACGAATTAATCGTTCATCATACATTCCAAATCGCTCAAATGTATCTCGTCGATAGCAACCAAATGGAACAGTATCCACCTTCATCACTTTATCAACACCTGTACGGAACACAGAATTTCCCACACCAAACTTGTTGCTTAAGACTTCACGTATAGCCAATGTCTTTGGGGTTTTATTCAACACGTCTGTTTTGCAAACCACCCCTACATTATCAGCGTCTAATTCTACAATTCGCCCAATCAACGCCGAGAAATAATTTGTCGGATAACTAGCGTGGGCATCCAAACGGATAATAATATCCCCCTTCGATGCCTTTATGCCTATATTCATGGCGCAAGGTACTATCCGCTTCGGGTTGTCAAACAATTTGATGAATGGATATTCATTGGAATAGTTAACTACAATACAACGAGTATCATCTGTACTCATTCCATCCACAAACAATATCTCCAAATCATCCTTTGGATAATCCTGTGCAAGAATCGACTCAACACACTGGCCGATATACTTCTCTTCGTTGTATATAGGACAAATTACTGATAACATATCTTACAATCTCCCGTCAATAAACTCTTTCGGCAAAATACCTTTCACATCATAAAGCACGCTGTTCGCTTTACCCAAAGAAGTCATATCCATCTCCAAAAACTCATTGTGAGCAACAGCGAGGATAACAGCGTCATAACTATCTGAAGGTAACATATTTACCACTGTCACACCATATTCGTGTTTCACAGCTTCCACGTTGGCGTGCGGATCAAACACAGTGATATTGTCCGTGTACTCATGCAATGTCGTGTAAATATCCACTACCTTTGTGTTACGGATATCAGGGCAGTTTTCCTTAAAAGTAATACCTAGGATCAAAATCTTCGCATCCTTCACCATCACCCCCTTCAAGTTCATATGCTTGATAACTTGATGCGCCACATATTCTCCCATACCATCGTTTAAACGGCGAGCGGATGACATCACACGTGGTAATACTCCGTAAACTTGTGCTTTCTGTATCAAATAATAAGGATCCACACTGATGCAATGACCACCCACTAAACCAGGTTTCAATTTAATAAAGTTCCACTTAGACGCAGCAGCCTCAATCACCTCGTTAGTATCAATACCCATAGCATTAAAAATCTTCGCCAATTCATTCATGAAAGCTATATTCACGTCTCGTTGTGAATTCTCAATGATCTTAGAGGCTTCTGCCACTTTGATAGAGGAAGCTTTATGAGTACCATTCACCAGCACTGCATTATAAACTCCATCTACAATATCAGCTATTTCAGGAGTAGATCCTGATGTAACCTTTTTAATTTTCTCAACCGTATGAAGCTTATCGCCCGGGTTAATTCGCTCCGGCGAGTATCCCGCGAAAAAATCCTTATTAAACTTTAAACCACTCACTTTCTCCACAACAGGCAAGCACTCCTCCTCGGTCACACCCGGATAAACCGTAGACTCATAGACCACAATGTCACCTTTCGAAATCACTTTACCAACCGTCTCGCTAGCGCCCCAAAGCGGTTTCAAGTCCGGACGATTATTCTCATCCACCGGTGTAGGCACAGCCACCACATAAAAATTGCAGTCTTCAACTTTCTTCAGATCGGTAGTACAAATAAAATCATGATTCCGGATAGCGTCTTGAAGCAGTTCGTCACTCACCTCAAATGTGGCATCATGTCCTGCCATGAGCGCATCTACACGGGCTTGGTTCATGTCAAAACCAACAGTCTCAAACTTAGTGGAAAACAAGCGTGCCAACGGCAAGCCAACATAACCGAGTCCGATTACGCAAATCTTTCTTTTCATTATTCTATGAAACTTTATATGGATTAGAGAATACGACAAAAGCCAGACACCAAGCCCACATAGCCAGTGCCTACAATCGCAATATTCATAAAATTAGAAGATTATAAAATTTATTGAGAGACAATCCCATAAATAAAATTGCCATCTATTCGAAAAAAACTTCCGCAGATAGACAATGAGGAAGAATTAAAAACTACTTTTTAATCAACTCGGACAATAAAGGCAATTTTTTGTGTATCATGATATACTTAAACTCCTCCAGTTTTTTCACCTCGCTAGGATAGGTCACATCATCAATGATTACATTTTTCCCACAATGATAAGCTTGATTAAGGACTGTTGTATATAAACCAATAGCCGTATCCATATTGGAAATGGAATCAAGGATTGATACCTTCTCTGGATATTCCACATTTTCCTTACCTACTATCTGTTTTACCAATTCCCTATCACTATAGCGAGGATGAAGACGATACTTCACCTTTCGCCCATGCATTAGTAAGGATTGCAAGCTATTCGAAATACTGACTAATTGTTCTTTTGTCTGAGAGGTAAGAAAATACTTGTAATATGCATAACAGCCTTCATTCACATGTTTCGCACAATTAATTTTCATAGAAGGAGGAAGAGCAATGATGAATTGGGAGGGAGCAGCGTTCATTGAGATAAAAAGATCTCTATAATACGCATCCCACACATAACAACGATCATAGCGAAAATAAGAATCTCTTATATAATACATCTTTTCACCATGCATAACATTAATATGCAATACATTTCTCGTCTCACAATAGGCTGTCAGAATGGAACTAGTGAAAGAATACTCGTTATGGACAACAATTGCTTTCGATTGATACTTAGTAATCATAAAGCTGTAACCAGCCACCTTTATAGTTACTTTCAATAAAAAATAGCAGTATAACGGATATCGAAGAAAAACATGTAGCAGAAAACAAATATCCGCAAAAGATAGGCACGAACCTAACAACCATACATCATTAGAGATTCTAAATTCGGAGTTTAGTTCATCAGGCACTATTTCCTCAAATCTCTTAAAATCCCCCAATGCTTCTAAGTTTGAAGAACAAGAAGTATAAAAAAAAGATTTCAACCACAAATAAAAAACACTAAAAGGGATCAGAAAAGCCGCAACGATATTTAATAATACCGTTTTCCAGCATGGCGAAAAGAATGATTGACAACGATATTGTAAATAAGAACGATCGATATCATCGTTGGGGATTGGTAACGACGATAAATAACGATTTTGATTTTCAACAGACAAATCAAATAGGACTTTATCTAGTTTAGAAAATTCGCCCAACAAAAAAATAAGTATTTTATTCATTATTATGTCACATAAATTGTCAAACCACTAACTATTTGTTTAGGCTAGATCCTTTTAATACATATTTGATTAACATATATGTACCAAACAAATAGACTAAAGAGGTAAATCCAAAAAAATATGATAAGAAACAACCAGAAGTACTATTCAACCAACCCAAACACAAGGATGTAAAAAAAACAGAAACTATAACATTTTTAAGAAGATAGTCTTTTTTTCTTGTTTTAAAAACCCAAATCGATATTTTGTATAACACAAATGCGAATATCAAAGATGCTATAAAATAAAATTTACGACCAAACCAATAGACAGCCTCTCCAAAAGAGGTAATAGTCAAATTCACTACTCCATCAATTGCACCTTGCGCATTTCCATAATATAAATAAGTAATATAACGAGGTAAAGAGAACTTCAAAAATTCTACACTATGCCTATCTACATCAAATAAGAAAGAGATAATTCTTTCGCCTAATCCAATTAAAAGGGACATATAGGCTTGAGGATCTCCAGTTGGAAATTTATCCCATACACAAAGAGTCCCCATATTCGACAAAGAAGTAGCCCTATAGATATTATAACTAACTGATTGCGCAAACGACATATTCATCTGAAACATTCCCACAATAACTATAGACAAAGCCCCGAAAAGAACAAAAGTAACTAAATACCTTTTTTTCAAGAATCCGCCACATTGTAAAATTACAGGCAGAAACATCATTACAATATTTGCTTTTCCTCCCGCCATAATTGCGACCAAAATACCACAAATAACAACTATAACATATTGTCTGTTTATTTTTTTAGAATGATCATAAATATAGAAATACAAAACTGTAGAAAGAGACAAGAGAGCTGGCATCCCAAATCTACCTACATAAGTAGTTAATGGCCCCCAAACTCCTATAGAAGACCGTACAATACCTCTATCCACACCGCTAAGAATCATATGACCTTGAAAACTAAACTGAAAAAGCACAAATAAAACAGCTACACAAGCAACTTTTTCGAACAACTTTTCAGGAATATACAAATCACCGTTATTAACTTTTTCCCAAAAATATCCTTTTTGCTTAATTTTCATGTAAGCAAGTAAAAGACCTACATACATAATACAAATATGAATAAGATTTGCATTTTTCAGATGCTCTAAACCATATATCGAATTTTGATCTTCAACCAATATGCCTACAACAGGAAGGAATGTAAACATAAAAATCATTAGAAAGTATATCAAGAATTGCATAATATATTATATAATTTAGTCAAACCGAATTCCATTTTTTATCCAGATTATAAACAAACACACTAACAATCAGCTGAATAAAATACTGTAACCCCTGTGCATAAAAAAAGGAGTTGAGCATATCAAACGAAAAATACAAAAAGGCATAAAATGAAATCAGGAAGAAGAAAGAACTTAAAATCGTCATATAGAACATTACGGTTTGATATTCCCTAATCATCATATGCAACTTGAATAAAACCGAATATAGGCTGAACAACAAAACAAATAAAGAGATGACATATGACTGATAATATGATATATAAACCTCATTAAATATTCCTAATATAAACTTTCCGGTTAGTACTAAGACAACAAATAAGACTACAAACACTAAAGCTAAAGCAATGGACACTTTTTTAAATTTATTAAAATACTCCCTATACTCACCTTTCATATTCAACAAAGTCACAATAGGCGTAAACGCTTGGTAAAAATAAGTAGGAAGTACCTGAATTGCATATCTGATAGTCAAAATCACAGATAGTCCTCCAACCAAAGCATAAGAACCACGCTTAGCAATTTCCGCTTGTGCAAACCAGAGAAGAGGAGCCTCTACAAACGACATCAAGAAAACAGGAATAATTATTTTCTTTAAGCAGGCTTTCTGACTCGTTAGTTCCTCTACTTTCACTAAATAATGAACACTCTTATTATATTTAGAAACCACCAATAACCCTATTACCGAAAAGAATAAATAATATATGAGTAAAGCATAGATTGCCCCATTACTTCTACCCCAATAAGTACCCGCTATTATCACCACGAAATAAAATGCACTCAACAATAACTCGTACTCCCCTACTAGCCTAAATTGTTTAAATCCCCTCAGCATCGCACTCAACAAGGGTTGAAGCATAAATACCGGAAGAAACAAACCTGTAAGCTTTATGAAATAGGTTACATTCCCACTTCCACCAACAACAGATCGTATAGCATTAGTTGGAGAAATTAAAATTGAGGCACCGATCAAAAGACTTATTCCTACTGTGAAAAGGAAAAGAATATAGAGCTTTTTAAGAGATTCCTTTGAAAGCATTGCTTCTGCCGCAAATTTGACAGCCAACCCCGAGAAATTAGTTGCGCAGATCAACAAAACAGTGCTTAATGTATTTCTTATGAAACTAAACTCGCCAAATTCATCTTGAGTTAGCACATTTGAACAGTATAAAGTTGTCAATACAATTAACAATTTAGAAAGAGCACTCCAAAATGTTGTTGTAGCAAAGCCTTTGAGCAACTCTGAAGCTCGGACTCTATTTGCTATACTTAGTAGATACATAAAAACAACTAATTACATAATATGTATGGGTCAAAACTTCACTATAAGTTTATAAATATCCATAATCAAAAAAACTTCAAGAACTCTCCATTTCCTTTCAGGAGAATAATCGACAGTCTTAATTTACTTTTGACTTGTATTCAGAACCTCATACAAAAATAAACATCTAACTTTTCACCCTTTCATATGTCTTACCAAATCTTTCGCCTTCTGATACTCTTGCGGATTTCCTATATCGATCCACGTACCATTTATCGGGTAGCGGATAATGGATTTACCTATACGAACGAGATCATCAATAAGATCGGTGGCATTATAAAAAGTATCCTCGGGAATAAGTTCTAGCAGTTCACGCTTAATCAAATAAATACCCGCATTCGCATAGTAATTATAAGTCGGCTTCTCTATCATGCCTTTCAACGCTCGTCCTTCCAGATCCATGATACCATACGGAACGCTCACCGTATAAGGTACAGCAGCTACACTCATATCCGCATTATTCTGCTTGAAATGTAAATAGAAATCCTCGTAGTCTATATCTGTAAAGAGATCGCTATTCATCACTAAGATAGTATCATTATGGAACTGTTCTACAAACCGAATAGATCCCATCGTTCCCAAATATTTGGGTTCGCAAACTGTATTCACCTTCACACCTTGAATAGGTTCGGCAAAATGATCTTCCAATTGTTCTTTTAGATAATTCACAGTAACATAAATATGTTCCAGTCCAAAAGAGATGAGCCTTTCTATATTACGGTCTATAATAGCTTTATTACCAACAGGAAGTAAAGGCTTCGGTATTTTCTCAGTCAAAGGACGCAAACGTTCACCCTTTCCACCTGCCATAAGAACAGCATCAATAGGTAAAATCGAATGTATCTCCCTAAGATTGTATATCTTAACAAGATGATTATTCTCATCCAAAAGAGGAACAACCGTGATATTACGTTTACGATATGCATTAATTGTTAATGTGTGGTCGTTTTCGTCAGTTTTCAGGAAAGCAAACTCTGTTTTCATAACATCACATACATTAGCAGAAGGCTCCAGACCACGTAATAAAGCACGACGAATATCACCATCTGTTAATGTTCCGATGACTTGTTCTTTGCGATTTTGTACAAAGACAACCATAGCCTGCCCAGATAGTTTATCAAGCTTAGCAAGTGCTGACAAAATAGTGTCGTCTTGTTTTACACATTGATGTTCGAAAAAGGTCATTCTAGTACTACTATTTTATTTTTAATCATATATTCTGCCATCATCCAATCCATCATGGTATCTAAGTCTATTGAGTGCTCTCTATCCATAACATATTTCACTCTCTTTGTGAATTTATTGAGAGGCATTGCTTTTAGGCTAGCAGTATTGATAATATAAATTGCACCATTGTATTCATATACAGGAGGACAGTCTTGACGACGAGTATAAAGCCCATCACCCTTACTTATATGGAGCATACCTTGAGCATCATCTTCAAAGCAAAGATAATAAGGATTCGAATCCGTTTCTTTCACGCTAACTACCATGTCAAGATTCTTTGTATATAGTTTAAACGCCTCTTCAATATGTTTACTCATACGAAATGGAGATGTTACCTGCAATAACAAAACTACATCAAAAATCTCACCTCTTTTCTCATAAAAATTGAGAGCATGAAGCAGTACTTCATATGTTCCGGCTGTATCTGTCGCAAGTTCCGCTGGACGTTTAAACGGAACATGAAGCCCATACTTTTCTACAATTTCAATAATTTTATCATCATCAGTTGTCACACAAATGTGAGTATCATCAACTACCGAGCGTGCAGCATCAATTGTATAACCTATAAGAGGCTTACCTCCTAAAAGTTTAATATTCTTTCCAGGAATACCTTTACTCCCTCCCCGAGCAGGTATAATCACCAATATATTCATCTTACAAATTATAAAATGATTTCTGTAAAAAGGTATCAAGTGAATATGTAGAGATTACTTTAAAAATACTCTCTGCCGTACCCTCTTTCTCATATGGATTTGTAGTCGTTTTACAAAAAGCACGAAAATTAGGAGATAGGACTTTTTGTAATCCCTTAACGATAGACGCTTCATCCGATGCAACATCTACAACAGAAGCTCCCCTTGTACGACCTTTTTGACGATCACCAATATTTAATGTCGGAATGTGAGCTGAAGGGACTTCGAGCAATCCGCTCGATGAATTTCCAACAACCGCTGTCACATACCCCAATGCCGATAAATAACGTCTTACCCCCAAAGACTTGAAGCAACGACATCGTTCTTCATTCCGGACACAATACGCTTCTATGGCCGATCGTATTTCCTCTCCTCCTTGGTCGGAATTTGGCATAGTAAACAAAACCTTCAAACTTGAAAAAGAATCCAATGCCTTCAATAAATCAGAAATTTCATCTTTAGGAATACGATTTCCTAATGTTACCGGATGATATGTTACCAACACGGACAAACCTTCAAATTTGAAATTCAAAGAGTCTTCCAACTCTAACTTGCGCATCAATGGAACTTTCTTAAGATTTTCCACACCCATCGCTCCTACATAAAACACCCTCTCAGGTTGTTCTCCTAGTTGTATGACACGCCTCCGGTATTCCTCTGTAGAGGTAAAATGCAGCGAGCTCATTTTCGTGATGGAGTGGCGGATGCTATCATCCATGGCCCCCTCGCTGATCTCACCCCCATGCAGGTGAGCGATGGGGATACGTTGCAACATGGCAACGGTAGCTACCACTAACATCTCGTAGCGATCACCCAATATCACAACCATATCCGGACATAACTCACGAAGAGCTTCATTCATTCCGTTCATTTCTTCAGCCATAGAAGCAATTACCCCATAAGCGTCATCGGTAGTCTTTCGCATCAACACCTTTGCATCAATACGGAAACCATCCTTTTCTATCTCTTGATACGTATTTCCATATTCGGGAAGCAAATGCATATTGGTCGCTACGACTTGCAACTGACAATCCTCCGACTCGTCAATCAAGCGCATCAATCTGCTCAAAAGTCCATATTCTGCACGGGTTCCCGTGACCACACAAATCTTTCTCATAACTCGATCAGCTCATCTTCATTATAATCACGGATAGCGATCGTACCAACAATCTCCTCCCACCGCATAGGGTTGAGGCCTGTCCCCGGCCGTTTAACCGTAAGATTCTTTTCCGAAAATATCTCTCCTTTTCGAATCGGACAGGCAGCGACTATGCTCTTTCGAGCTATAGCGATATTCTTGCCTTCTGATGCGGTAACTTTCTTCTCTCCATCACCCAAGGCCTTCTCTATGTTTCGGATAGAATCAACCATCGCTTTCAAGTCATTCGGTGCTAGCGATGCTTTATGATCCGGACCTGGTAAATTACGATCTAAGGTAAAATGCTTCTCTATTACCTCAGCACCAAGAGCGACTGCAGCGATAGGCACCTCTATGCCTTTAGTGTGGTCGGAATATCCAACCTTAACACCAAGCTCTTCCTTTATAGTAAGCATCGCACGGAGATTTACATCCTCGAAAGGAGTAGGATACTCGGTGTTACAATGAAGTACGATGATCTGTTCTTTCTGCACACCAAACTTTGTAAGTACATCGATAGCCGCCTCTATCTCTCCCGTAGTACTCATACCCGTGGAGAGAATTACAGGCTGATGAAAACCTGCAATCTTCTTCAAGTATGGATAGTTTGTGATCTCACCCGAGGGAATCTTCCAAAGTCCCAGATGAAGGGACGCCAAGAAATCCACACTATCAAAATCGAAAGCGGTAGAGAAGAACCCTACACCCTTCTGCACACAATATTCGATCAATTCAAAATGCTGTTCGGATGAAAATTCCAACTTCTTAAGCATGGCGTATTGAGAATTGTCGTTATCGTCCATATTCCGTTGCTGATATTCAGCTTTCACGGCATATTTTGTTACAAGGTTTTCCGCTTTAAAGGTCTGAAACTTCACATAATCCACACCAGCATCGGCAGCGACATCAATAAGTCCTTTGGCCATATCAATAGAGCCGTTGTGGTTAACACCAGCTTCGGCAATGATAAGAGTATGATTCATTATTTTATCTTATTTTTCTACAAGGATTTCCCAAATAGACTCCTGGTTCAACAATACTACGGACAACAACACTCCCCATACCAATCGTCACATTTTCCGTTATTTCAATTCCATCACGTATAATAACACCAGCTCCCACCAATACATTATCACCTATGCAAGTATCGCCACAGACAATGGCTCCAGGACCAACAAAGACATTATTACCTAAGATACAACCATGCTCTATCACTGCTTTAGTATTAATAACACTATTTTGTGCCAATATGGCTCCATTGACAATAGCGCCTTCCATAAGAGCACATCCCCCCGCTATTTTTGAGGAAGAAGTAACCAATGCACTACGAGCAATGATGGTATAAGACTCATATCCTTCATATTGCTGAATAATTCGACTGCGAAGAGATAAATTTACATCATTAGTATAAACAACAGCGTGATGGACTCTATATTCTTCTGGGGAGAAATTAGACAAAACAAACTCATCGTTTCCTAAATAAGGTAAAATCAACTTCTTTGACTCTATATTGTCAACATATCCAGCTATCTCTATAGATGTGTCCATTGCTTCCAATACCGATAAAGCATGACCACCTCCACCTATTATGATGAGTTTTTTCATTTCCATTCATATTCTGTTAAACGTAAATAAGCATCACGTGTTTTTACAATCAAAGTGTTGTCGTAACATTGAGCCACTATCGTTCCAGGTTTTGTATCAACAGGAAAAGGGAATGAAGATATAATTTCTGATTTCCATACTAACATCGTTTTATCATCAAATTTGGTAGTTGCACCTGGATAAGGATGCGAAATGGCACGTATCTTATTATATATCTCAACACTATTACGATCCCATTTTATAATCGAGTCATCAGCACTGCGTAAACGGCGAAAACTACCCACTGATAGATCTTGTTTCACTCCTTTCAAAAAACCTTTTCGCAAAAGAGGAAAATAAGCCCGAATGAGGTTTAGACTTGCTGCATCTACCTTATCCAATATATCATTTATATAATCATTTGAAGCTATTGCGATAGTTTCTTGCGCCAAAATGTCTCCCCCATCAGGATAATCTGAATATTTAAACATTGTGAGAGAAGTTTCTGTATATCCATCCTCTATCTGCCAAGCAAGTACCGAACGACCACGATCGAACGGAAGCTTAGCAGGATGAAAACCGATAACCCCCATTCGAGGGATCGAGAGTATCTCATTAGGTATAAGTTCAGACCAACCTGCTACTATAATTAAATCCGGAGCCAAATCTTTGATAGCATGAATACAATCCTTAACGGTATTTTTTTTCCTGAATTTTGGGCCATCACCCAATATGGTGTGACGAGCTCCTTGATATGTATCTGAGTAGGTAATAACCAAAGAGATATTAACATATCTGTTTTTATTCAGATAATCATAAATGATCTTACCATTACTCAATCCTCCTATAAAGATTACCGAAAGTTGATCTTTCATCTTACAATTGTTTTAATAGACATAAAAGCTTCAGCATATTCTGCATTGATCAAAGTTCCACGATATCGATTAAGAGCCTCTATGGCACTCTGGTTACGGGTCATAGGATAAGGCAACAATTCAGATCCAAACATCTTTAATATCTCAATCTTCTTAATAAACACCTCAGAGATATCAATAAAATAATTTGGAGAAAAAGTATTCTCACCAAGAATAGGAGCAAAATCTGTTTCAGAGATCACTTCACACATAAGTATCTGCTCAATAAATGGATAGCGGAAATTTTTCGAACAGGCCATGATTGCACTAAAGACAGCCCGATGATCGGAATGGGCATCTGAACGATTGGGAATATACAGCACTTGGGCTTGAACGATCGATACTATCTTAGATAAAGCCTCTATCAGCTCATTCAGCATCTCATGTAAATGAAGTTCTTTAAAATCCAAGGTGATTATGCTGGTAAAACCATACAATGCATTGATATTATCTATCAATTGCCTCTGATAGATATTTCCACCCGTAATGAAAACACAGTGAACCTCATCTCCTTGCCCCAAATGTTTCAAAATACTCCCCCCGCATCCTAATGTCTCATCATCGGGATGTACTGAAATAACCAGCACTTTCTTTTTTTCTTTCATATTTATATAATTCTACTGGAAATTCTTTTTCACAATCTTACACTACTCGGTATATTCACTACCCGATCCGCAAACCAGATGGTGTTCTCCAATCCATCATTCTCGTATTTCTCAAACATAGGCAAGCGATTCATCAATTCCCAAATGGGGCGTGTCATAACACCATGGTCATTGGTATATTCCAAAAATTTGTATTGCGCCGCTTTATCTTTCATGATGACCACATTCAACCAATAATTGGAATAACTATCCTCCGGCTCCTCGAAGAAATCAATATCCGGTATATCCTTAAAGAAGTCCGCATATTCTTGAGCCACTTTCCGCTTGCTGGCCACAAACTCATCCAAATGCTCCAACTGGGCGCAACCCAAAGCCGCATTGATATTCGGCATACGATAGTTATAACCGATATGATCATGGCGGAACTCCCAGCGGTGAGGGACCTTTGCCTGAGTCGTGATGTGCTTGGCCAGCTTACCCATTTCCTCGTCTTGGAATAACATCATCCCACCGCCTCCGGTCGTAATGGTCTTGTTCCCGTTGAAACTAATGGCCCCAACCTTACCGAAGATACCGGTATGTCGTCTCTTATAAAGGCTTCCGATACTTTCCGCCGCATCTTCCACCAGTTCTATATGCCACTCTTGGCAAACATCCACCAACTCATCCAGCTTAACCGGATGTCCGAAAGTATGCATGGGAACACATGCTTTCACCCGTCTGCCCGTACGCTTGTTATGACAAACACCATTCTTTAACTCAGCGTTCTTCTCTAACCAAACTCGCAACGCTAGAGGAGAAAGTCCCATCGTCTCCCGATCCACGTCAATAAAAACAGGATGAGCGCCGATATAGCTTAGCGCATTACAAGTGGCTACGAAGGTCAAGGCTTGGGTAAGCACCTCGTCATCCCGCTCAACCCCGACAAGAAGCAAAGACATATGGAGAGCGTTCGTTCCACTGACACAGACCACTGCTTTCTTAGCCCCTGTATAACGGGCCATCTCCTCCTCGAAACGGTCTACGAATTTGCCAACGCTTGAGACAAATGTCGTATCAATACATTCGTTCAGGTATTTCTTCTCATTACCTATGAACTTAGGCACACTCAAGGGAACGAACTCCGAGCTGCCATACATCTCGTGGATAAAGTCCACGACTCTCGCATAATCAGACATATCTTGATTCCTTACATTTTTTGATCCAGATTCTTTCCCTTCTCCTCATGTTCGAAATGAGGGATGAAGCGTTGGATAGCCTTCACGACCTCCTCTTTCGTGAAAGAGGGACTGGCGAAGATGGATTCCAATTCAACGAAGAACGCATCGATCTCCTTCAACGGCCGTTTTTGTACCTCCTCTATAACTCCAAGGCTGCTAAAGCGATCCATGTTCAATCTCTCGCCCGGGACATAGAATTCCTCGTATGCCTTTTCACCGGTCGTATCCGAGCCAAAATAAACGACAGGATATTCCTTATTGTCGAATGGCATATCCGCAGCAAAGTGCTTTGCTTCTTCATCCGAAGAAAAGACTTTCTTTTGACATCCCATTGACTCGACATACTTATCGCATATGGAAGAGAAAGTTAGCATCTGCTCCTCCCCCAGTTTCGGGAAAAAGATCTCACCATTACGGCCAAGGACACAGGCTAACATACAAATCTGGCCGGATTCCTCTGGCGAGACGAAATAACGCTTCACGTCATTCGGAGCTGCGAGAGGCTGTTTCTTCATGACACGGTGTATCCATCCATTGGGCAATGAGCCATTCGAAAAAGCGACATTCGCAAAACGGGCGGTAGTGACCTTAAACCTCGAGGTATAGGCCATTATCATATCTTCCATAATCCGTTTACTCGCTCCCATGATGTTCACAGGGTTTGCGGCCTTGTCAGTCGAGACACAAAAGAAATGCTTGGGAGGGTAAACGGAGAGAAGATCAAGAAAGCGTTTTGCTTTTATATCATTGTTCTCAATGAGTGCTTGCACACTGTATTTATCTTTCTCGCTACGCACATGCTTGTGTGCCGAGAAATTCGCCACTATGTCAAATCCCTTCTCCTCACGGAAAATACGCTCAAAGATAGGATCGGCAAAACTCAACGTATAAGTTCGATATTCTTCCGGAACATACATTCCTTCAGTGCTACGAAGATCGCGGGTAAGTTCCGCTAGTCCATTCTCATTCAAATCCACCACCACCAATTTGGAAGGCTTGAAAGGGAGCATCGCTTTTATAAAAGATGAACCGATAGACCCAGCTCCTCCTATCACTAAAAGACTTTTTCCTTCAATCTCTTTTGAAAGAGTCTCTCTATTATTCTCAATATCGGCGGCAAACATACTTTCCGCACGATGAGTTACGTTGTCCGCTATAAAATTACCTAGGTTTAGCATCATGATATATATATGTAAACGTCCGAAAATTGTTATTTTTATGATTAGTTATAAAGGGTACAGTACTACTATTTTCTTGAGGATGCCTCGAAACCGTAACCATAGCCGTAGCCATAACCGTATCCCTTGCCGTAGCCGTATTTCTTGCCGTAACCGTAGCCGTAGCTGTTCTTGCGCTTGCTCATGTCAAGGCCGTTGATGACCGTCGCGAGCTTCGGGAACTTACGCTCACGCCGTAACACGTTGATGTAGCTGAAACCGGCCTTCGGTGTCACGTC
>NZ_QTLI01000038.1:0-23848 GCF_003434625.1 Parabacteroides sp. AM17-47 | reverse complement strand
TTATTGTTATTGAATGTGTCTACCTATATCAGCATAAGACAGGCTGATAATCAATTAAAGTACAAAAAGAAACAGCTACCCTTTCCATTCTCGGATTCTACCGAGATATGGCCGCCATGCAAGGTGATTATTTGCTTACAGATGCTTAAACCGATACCCGAGCCGGAGGGCTTGGTGGTAAAGAAAGGTACAAAAACCCGGTCGATAACCTCGGGTAAGACACCGATACCGTTGTCTCGCACGGTAAAGACGAGTTCGTTTCCCTCCCGCTGAGCCGCCACGATAATCTCGGGGTTTGGCTTTTCCGCACAAGCCTCACAAGCATTCTTCAGTAAGTTCAAGAAGACCTGCTCCATCTGCGCCCGATCCGCAAACCATTCCAGAGGCTCATCCGGCAAGCGGAAACGGATAGAAGGCTCCGGGCACAAACGCCTTAAATCCGAAAAGAAATCTTTCACTAAGATACGGGTCTTTACCGGAGAGGCGATCCGGGTCAATCTCCGGTAATTCTCAACGAAATCCAGCAACCCTTTACTCCGGCGATGGATGACATTCACCCCATGCTGGATATACGAACGATTCCGGACATCATCCGGATCTGCTTTACAACGTTTGCTCAAGGTCTCGGACAACGAGATAACGGGTGTGATGGAGTTCATGATCTCGTGCGTCAAGACACGGATCAATTTCTGCCAAGCCTCCATCTCATTCCGCTCCAAGGTAGAATGGATGTTCTTCAAGCTGACGATCCAACGCTCGCAACCTCGCAAGTCGATACGAGTGGCATCGATCGCCCAATCTTGCGGAACGGATGGTTTTCCGTAACGCACCACCGTCTTCCCCGCCTTGATAGCCTCCAAGAACTCATTGGGTAACCGACACCTCGTATCCAGCAACGCGTCGGCGGCCCGGTTCTTCCACTCAATAGCCCCTTCCCTGTCAGTAACGAGTACGGCAGTGTCCACCTTATTCAACAGACTCTCAAAATACTGCCGCCTCACCTCCTCGTCCATCAATCGGCCACGCAAGGATCGCAGGGCCTCGGACAAATCGTCCGCCAACTCCCGCATCACCTTATCCTCATAAGGTGAACGAACGATCTGGATCAAGTCTTGCTGCCGCAAGCAATCCACCACATAACGCCAATACTTCACCTGCCGCATCTGTATGAAATAAAGATGAATCGAGAAATACAAGATCGCGATCCCGCAAAAAGTAGGACAAAAAATAATCTCCTCATGCACGCAATAGAACAGGAGTCCCGTAGACAATACGATGCCTAGGATGTGCGAGATGACCGTGAACGCATACGATCTCATAAGCCGAACTTCTCTATTTTGCGATACAAGGAAAAACGGGTGATACCCAATAGCTCGGCGGCATAGCTCATATTACCGTTGCTTTGCCGCAAGGCTCGCTCAATGATTTTCCGCTCGGCTTGTTCCAGATTCAAATCAGGGTCCAGCTCCTTCTTCCGCTCGTAAGAGGCTGTATAGAGAGGGAAATCATCCGGTCTCAGCACCGTACCCTCGTTCAAGATCACGGCTCGCTCCAAAACATGCTGCAACTCCCGGACATTACCGGGCCAAGGGTATTTCATCAGCTTACTCCCCGCCTCCCGGCTCAACCCTTTGATCGTTTTCTTGTATTTCCGGCTATACAGCCTCTGGAAATGATCGGCCAGCATCAAGATATCCTCTCCCCGCTCACGCAGCGGTGGTATGGCTATCTCTATGGTATTGATCCGATAGAGCAAGTCTTGCCGGAAACTCCCCTCGCCCACCAGCTGACGCAGATTGGCGTTGGTGGCGCAGATCAAACGAACATCGATCGAGATCGGTTCCACCGCTCCCAAACGGGTGATATGACGTTTCTCTATAGCCGTCAACAATTTAGACTGCATCGGCAAGGACAAGTTACCGATCTCGTCCAGAAAGAGCGTACCACCGGAGGCCATCTCCATCCGTCCCGACTTAGACCGTCGGGCATCCGTGAAGGCTCCTTTCTCATAGCCGAACAACTCACTCTCAAATAATTGTTCCGGGATGCTTCCCAAATCGATCGTCACGAAAGCATCGTCACGCCGGGGCGAGTAATGCCTCAACAGACGAGCCACCAAATCTTTTCCCGTACCGCTCTCGCCGGTAATTAATATATTCGCGTCAGTCTCCACGAGTTTGTAGATCGTATCCTTTACCTTCAGCATCGCTGGCGACTCACCGATCAATTCCGGCAATGTGTCGTCCGCCTTCATGGCTTTCATCTGCTCCCGCAAACGTCCGACCTCCTTACGGGAATGGCTCAATCGAATGCCCGACGAGAGGGTAGCCAGCAACTTCTCCGTTTCCCACGGCTTGGAGATGAAATCGGTAGCACCAACCTTAATGGCCTTGACCGCTTTCTCTATATCCGAATAGGCCGTCATGAAGATCACGACCGCCTGCGGATCGATCTCCAAGATTTGTCCCAAATACTCAAAACCCTCCTGCCCGCTCACGGCATCCCGATGGAAATTCATATCCAGCAAGACCACGTCCGGTTGGAACGTTCGCATGAAATACTCGATGCGTGCCGGTTGTGTCGTTACCTTCACCTTTTGCATGTACGGCTCCAACAGTAAGTTCAATGCGAACAACACATCCTTATTATCGTCGATGATCAATATCTTTCCTTTTTCTTCCATACGGACAAAGATAAAGGGAATAAAGACAGCTTGTACGTGCATTATCGCACAAAAAATGTACGCTATCGCACTACATGAAGAAATACAGATTTTTCTATGATTCTATTTTCTAATACGTTACATTTATGGCATGATATTTGAATCGGATTCAGCGAAATTGAGTCATCAGCGATATCATCAAAAAACGGAATTGCCATGTTAATACATTACTGTGTCATTGCCTTCAAAAACATCTGGAAGTATAAAGTAAGCGCCTCCATCAGTATCCTAGGGCTGGCTTTCGCCCTCGTCTGTTTCGTGCCCATACTCTATTGGATGGATCATGAGACCACTTACGATTCTTTCTACAAGGATTCCGAATCCATCTACCGTGTCTATAGCGTAGAGAAACAATCCGGGAAAGTGAACAAAGGAGCCTCGAAAGGTATCGAGAATAGCTTACGAGAGCAAGTCCCAGCTATCGAAGCCTCCACCACGCTTATGCTTTCAACCGAAAACTGCCGTACCCAAGCGACTCCTTATATCCAAATGAATATGCTTTATACAGACAGTACGTTCCTAGAGGTATTCCCGCAATCTTTCGTTTGTGGAGAAATGAATCATCCGCTACAAATCGTAAACAACATGATCTTGAGCGAACGTACGGCGGTCCGTCTATTTGGCGATGCGGAAAAGGCGATCGGGCAACCGATACACACCTTGATGAGAGCCTCCTTACCTCCCTACATCGTCACGGCTGTGGTGAAAGACCCATCACCCCATACCAATCTACCGTTCGACGCGATCATCAACCATAACATGATACAGCATTTCTCCCAGTTACCTCCAGAGGCACAATGGAGCTTCTTCGTGATGGACTTATACGTGAAACTCCATCCAAGCTCAGACCCAAAAGCCTTCGCCAATCAACTAAAAGAGCTACCTGAACGTATCGGGGTGAACAAGGAGATCGAGTTGCGAACACTCCCCATCCGTGAGATCCGGCATCATCTGAATAAAGATACACCCTTCACCTTAAATTTCATCGGCTTGTTTGTCGTATCTGGTGCCCTATTATTGTTTGCCGCCCTCTTCAATTTCTTGAATTCCTATATGGATCTCTTTCGGCAACGTGTGCGGGAATGGCGTTTACGGACGGTCAACGGCGCAACGAGAAAGCAATTGATCGAACAAATGTCTGTCGAGCTAGGCTGTTCCGTACTTGCATCCTTGTTGGTAGCCTTGATCTTCATAGTCCAAGTCAAGCCGCTTTTCGCCCGATGGCTGGAGATTGATTTGGAGATGGGCCGGTTCCTGTTTCTTTTCGCAGGGGTAGGTATAGGTACATTCCTCATCCTCCAATGTGCAGGATTAGTATTCTTCGGGCAGTTCAGCCATACGGCAACCACCTCGCTCGTTCCCAAAGAGACAGTCAAACCCCTTTTGTTACGCCGCATGGCCGTGACCTTACAATTGATGATCAGTATCCTGTTCATCGTAGCATCGCTGGTTGTCATGGAGCAAATGCGATTCGTAAATCAAAAAGATTTAGGTTTCGACCCAAAAGGCCTTATCCAACTATCCGGCTTCGTAGACGTATCCGGGAAAATAGAATCCACGTTGATGCAAGAGTTAAGTGCCCTGCCGCAAGTCAAAAGTTTCACCGACACGAACTTTAAGCCTCAACATCATGTCGATCCCATGGCGATCTTCACGAATGTGGAATGGGAGGGAAAACCGCTGGACACAAAGGTGGACTTCCACCTCTATGGAACCGATCACCGATTTGGTGAGACCTTCGACCTAAAGATGTTAATGGGCCGGTGGTGGACAGAAGGCAACGAACTTAGTGTCGTGCTCAACGAGTCGGCGGTTCGTGCCATGGGCTTACAAGCCCCAGTCGGCAGCATCATCCGTATGCCGTGGTGGTCAGATTTCAGCGTGATCAAAGAATACGAGATCGTCGGTGTCGTCAACGATTTCCATGCGCTATCTTTCCGGGAAAGTATTCATCCGATGCTATTCATTCCTTCGGGTGGACTGGTGAATAATCTGTATATCCGGGTCATACCGGGCGAGGAAGGAAACATCGCCCACCATATCACGGAGCTACTGCCCAAGATAGACCCGACATTAGCGGATACCCGGATCACCCCGATCGGAACGCTTTACGATCAACTGAACCAATCCGAGATCGTCGGGCTGAAAATATTCTCGTTCCTCGCTTTCGCCTGTTTGCTAATCTCCTTGTTCGGCATCTACGCCGTCGCTACAGCCTCCACGAAACGGCGGCGTAAAGAGATCGCTATCCGGAAAGTAGTAGGCTCGAAAGCCTCCGAGATCATTTTCTTGTTCTTCAAGGAATACATGCGATTAATTGTCATCGCCGGAATCATCGCTTTCCCGATCAGCTATCTCGTCATGAACTACTGGTTGCAAGGCTACGCCTATCGCATCCAAATCCAGATCTGGTGGTTGGTGGGAATATTCATCACCATTACCAGCATGGTTCTAGGTACGATACGTGAACAGGTATGTAAGGCAGCCAATGAGAATCCGTCGGAAGTCATCAAGAGTCAATGAATGCCTATGAAAACTACAGACTATTCACGATCAGCTTGATAATACCAAGGATTTTATGTAAGTTCGCGATTCCTAAATATATAATAGAATATGGAACATCCATTGAATATTTACAACACGCTTACGAGAAAGAAGGAGCAATTCATACCCCTGCACGAGCCGCATGTAGGTATGTACGTATGTGGCCCCACGGTTTATGGTGACGCCCACTTGGGACACGCACGTCCGGCGATCACGTTCGACTTGCTATTCCGTTACCTTACCCACCTAGGATATAAAGTGCGTTATGTACGTAATATAACGGATGTAGGGCATCTGGAGCACGATGCCGATGATGGGGAGGATAAGATCGCCAAGAAGGCACGGCTAGAACAGTTGGAGCCGATGGAAGTGGTTCAATATTACCTCAATCGTTATCATCAAGCGATGGATGCGCTGAACGTACTTCCTCCCAGCATCGAGCCGCACGCTTCCGGACATATTATCGAACAAATCGAGTTAGTCAAGAAGATTCTGGATAACGGCTACGCTTACGAGAGTCAAGGCTCCGTCTATTTCGACGTAGAGAAATATAATAAAGATCATAAATACGGCATCCTCTCGGGTCGCAATATCGAGGATATGTTGAATACGACCCGCGCGTTGGACGGGCAGGACGAGAAGCATAACGCCATCGACTTCGCCCTTTGGAAATGCGCCCAGCCGGAGCATATCATGCGTTGGCCGTCTCCGTGGAGCGACGGCTTCCCCGGTTGGCACTGCGAATGTACCGCTATGGGCAAGAAATACCTCGGGGAGCATTTCGACATCCACGGGGGTGGCATGGACTTGATCTTCCCGCACCATGAATGCGAGATCGCGCAAGCCGTGGCTTCCCAAGGGGATGACATGGTTCATTATTGGATGCACAACAATATGATCACCATCAACGGGCAGAAGATGGGTAAATCATTAGGTAATTTCATCACACTGGAGCAATTCTTCACGGGTGATCATCCCTCCTTGCAACAAGCGTATTCCGCCATGACCATCCGTTTCTTCATCCTGCAAGCGCATTACCGCAGCACGGTTGATTTCAGCAATGAGGCTTTGCAAGCTGCCGAGAAGGGCTTGTCACGCTTGATGGAGGCATACGGACATTTGATGAAGTTGCAGCCGTCCGCTACCTCTACCGTAGACACGAAAGGTCTTCGTGAGAAATGTTTCGAGGCCATGAATGACGATTTGAACTCACCGATCGTGATTTCTCATCTATTCGATGCCGCCCGTGCGATCAATTCCGTAAAAGACGGTAAGGCTACTCTGTCCGAGGAAGACTTGAAAGAGTTACAAGAGGTATTCCATTTATTCTTGTTCGATATCCTTGGCATGAAAGACGAGGCTTCCGCCGGTGGTAACAGCTATGAGACTTTTGGCAAGGCCGTAGACTTATTATTATCCATCCGCCAGCAAGCCAAGGCGAATAAAGACTGGGCCACCTCCGACAAGATCCGTAACGAATTAACCGCGATGGGATTCGAGATAAAGGATACCAAGGATGGTGCGGAATGGAAACTAAGCAAATAATCCACCAAGCGAATAGTAAGAGGTTATGACAATCCATGAATTTCTTCAAGGCGATAAATTCGCCTTGCTTGCGGGCGTTGAATTATTAGAAACGGGCAACGGTTACGCCAAGGCGCGTATGCTCATCAAGCCCGAACATTTAAATGGTGGAGGCGTATGTCAAGGTGGGGCGATCTTCACGTTGGCGGATCTGGCTTTCGCCGCGGCGACTAATAGCCACGCACGCCTGACATTATCCATTACCTCAAACATCAATTTCTTTAAGGCGGAGAGTAAGGGATATTTATATGCGGAAGCGAAAGAAGCGTTCAGCCATAAGAGACTGGCGAATTGCGAAGTCCGTATCACCAATGAAGCCGGAGAATTAATCGCGACTTTTAATGGTACAGGTTACCGCAAAGACACGGAATTACCCTTCACTCCGTTGGTTTAAAAAAGAAATTCTATAAAAAGCGAAAGCCTTTGGGGTTTGTTCCCAAAGGCTTTCGCTTTTTTATGCTTATACGCAACACATTATAAATCAATCTAAATAAACAATATGTCATAAACAAATTATTCACATGTCATAACCTCTGCCTTTATGAGCCCCCTTTATTATAAAACATCTTTTATATTTGTCTACATCAATGCTACACGATCACGATAACTACCCTATCAATATAAAAAGCTCTCGCCCCAGCTCCGTGATGAGCTGGGTGCGAGAAACACAAGCCTATCTAAAAAGCTTTCATTTCTTCTGCACCACGATACGGCAAGTAAGTGGGGCACGCAGGTTATAGGAGTCTTTATAATAGACCTCCGCCGCCCCGATCTTCAGTTTCGCCCGGATCTTTACCGGGATATGGTTCTCGTCATCACCGATCCAAACCTCCGCCGCTTCCTTGGCTTGGGAAAATGCCTCATCGTAGATATCGATATAGAAATGGCGGGTACGGAATTTCGCCTCCTTATGCTCGACGATCTGTTGTCCCGTATAGCGAAAACGGGCGTTCACGAGCTCCCGGCCGATAGCGATCATGAAAGGGAACTCCGCACCATAACTCATCGTCCGCCAATCCAGCGAACGGAGATACATCGTAGCTCCCAGCATATCGAATACACGTCCTTTCGCCATTAGCATCGTGTCGATCTTCGTCTCCTTTAATGTATGGCGATGCGAGTGGATATCGATCCTACCGCTTCCTTGATACTCAAACTGGAGATTATCCACCAGATAGTAGTCTCCCTCGTTCGTGCGCTTCGAGCTGAACAAGAGCCGAGGCTCCTTTGAGTAATGGCAATCCATCGTATCACGCATCCTAAAGACTTTCTCGATCACGCCGGCAGAGCGGAACAACAGGTTATAATGCCATGACGGCGCTCCTTGGTATTCCGATTCTTTCACGGAAAGGGTAGCCAATCCGGCCTTCGACATGATCAGCCCCCATTTGAAATAAAGATCGTAATCCACCCGTTCCCCATGGGATAACGGCAACGTTTGTGCCCGCAAAGACGTAAGACTCGCTACACACAAAAAGAAAACGCATATATACAGTTTAGAAGCGCAAGCCGCCCACACCGCTGTTCCTATTGGACGAAGACTGTGTTCCCTCATTTTTGTAATCTCTTTTCTTTTTCGTTAGCTCTTTCGGTTTATTCTTCGTGATATCGATCGGTTTCTGCCGTTTCATCGGTGTAGCCTTGATATTCCACGTCTCCTCCACTTGCCAATTCTGCATGATATTGAATATCTTCGGGCAATAGAAGACAAGTTCCGGCTGCCGTTTATCGGCGTAATTACCGGTATCCCAGACACCATTATCATTCACGTCTAATACTAAACGGGCATAATATTTATCCGGTTTCAAGTCCATGAAAAGCACGCCGCCATCTTTTACCTTCACCTTACGGATCGGCTGGTCGCTGCTATTCAATAATTCCACGAAAGCGGTGGTATCCGCTCCCTCAATATTGATATATAAATGCCCGTACTCATCTTCCTTCTTGATCTTGAATTCCCCGCTATACACATCGTTCCATTTACCATAGGCACTGAATATCGTGGCGGAATCTACTTCCAAACGGTATTCCTCTCCATACTTCCACGGGCGCTTGATGAAGAAATTCAAGGAATTCGTCGTATCCGGGAAGAAATCGAAGTCAACGGCTTCCCAAAGCGTATCCACTTTCTGATCCAGATAAAAATGATCTTTCGTCAATCCCGCTACCGGTTCGCTAAACGTAACAGCGACCGTATCATACAGGTTGATCGAACCGGAAGCGTTTACGTTCATTCCCAGAAACTCGATGGGTTCCGGCTCATCGTCTTTTTTCTTTTTCTTCTTCTCCACAGGACGGCGACGCACGGTAAATTGTACCGTATCGGTCTGCGGACGAAGTATATTCATGGAATCGCTTTTCAGGTAACTCACCTCCACTTGTAGCGTATCTTGCTTCCAGATCAAAGAATCGGTCAACCAGTAATGCACGGCTTTTCCTTCCTCCGCTGTTTGCAAGAAATACCAATTGCTATCCGCCGGGGTGAAATTCAAAGGAACCGGTACCGGAATAGTATCCAAGGAGGTATTGAAACGCAAGGTTAGTATTTTCTCATCCGTACGCTCCGGCTTCAACATATATTGACGCTCTACTTTTTCCTTAAACAGGCGCAACTCGATATTGTCCGGCATAAAATGGGTATAACCGACTGTCATCACCGTATCGATCGTCAAGCTATCTTTCCAAATCGTATCTTGACGGGTCGTCAACTCGAACGCAGGGACGATCAAGGAATCGTAAAAAGCGATCTGCTGCCCGGGCTGGCTGTACTTGTAGGAGCGCATCACATCCTCCAAGGCATAGATCCGATAGGTTCCGGGGGCCATATTACGAATCGTAAACTCGCCCTTGTCGTTCGTACGGGAAGTACGGACAAATGGGATCGTCGTAAAGGCGGAATCCTCCAGATTCGTATGCACGCCGATCGTAATACCCGGCATAGGCTCCAGATTCTCGGCGTTCAGCAAGACCCCGGACACCTCCATACTATCAATGGATTCGCCGGTAGAAAACGCGAAAGAATAATTCTCCAATACATTCTTCTCATTATTATCGGAGATCGAATTGGTAAAGTCTATCGTATAGGTCGTATTCTCCTTCAACGTATCCATCAGCTCGATGACCGCCTTCCGGCCGTTCGCCCGAATAACGGGTTGCTCCATTTGGGGTGGAGTGATGATCACGTTCTCGGTAGGCTTATCGATCTGGATCAACTCATCAAAGATAATCTCCACCTTCTTTCCCTTATAGTTTATCTGGTTAGGCAACGGCGTACTGCTTACGAACTTAGGCGGAGCCTCATCATAAGGCCCCCCGTTCGGCGAGGCTATATTCGCGCACGAATACAGCACGACCAACAGAAGTACCCCTATAAAGAACCGTAAACTATTTCTCACATATTTATCTTCCATTCAATACTCTCATTTCAATTGAGGGACAAAAATAGGGAAAAATCCCGTGAACGATAAGGATATATACGCTAATTAATCTATACAGGCCACCTAAATTAATTGAGTTATCATAAATTATCTTCACCTTATTGTCATTTTTCTCTCCTAAAGAATGTCATCGCGGCTCATCCGGAAAAAAACATCAGCTTGTTTTCCCGAAAACACGTACATGTTTTTCGGAAAACACGTACGACTTTTCCAAAAAACATGTACGTGTTTTTTCGAGTCTGGTTATCAATCTCTTACAAAACGGTAATTCACATCGAACTTATTGTAAAATAAAACACCCGAAATAAGGCAGATACCTAATTAAAAACAGTATCTTCGCGATAGATGGAAGTATAACCAAATAAATAGAGCAACTATGTCAGAAGTATCAGGTATCGAATTGGAGAAAGATGCGGCAGGGAACAACAGCTACGTTCGCATCGACTTAAAGAAATATGGGGATATGATCAATCCTATATTGCAACGATTGGGAGTAAACCTATCGGATAGTAACCTTGATGAATTTGAACGAGATTGGAACAAAGGATTGAGCATCGAGGAATTCAGACAATACGCAAAACAAGAACTAAGAAAACATTTCTATGAAAAAAACGCACAAAGAAAATAACACAAAAGTTATTATCCCTAAAGAAATAATCACTTATCTGATGGATTTAGCCGACACCTTATTTGAGAAAGATTATTATTCATACATTGAGTACGCAAACATACTTATCGATGATATCCTCGACTTCACCCACACTTTACCTCATGCGCCACATTATAACCTCTCCCATACAGCTGAAATGAGGTTCAACCGATACGGGAAAGATTTGCAATACGCCTTTTTCAAACGAAAAAGCAGTAAACATACCACATGGTATGTTTTTTTCAACCGGAAAGGTGATCGATATATTATACGTTATATCACCAATAATCATAAAGACGGCAAGTATATAAGAGCTCCTTTTACCGAGGAGGATTAACACTTCGTTTTAGCAACCTGAACCCAATCCGGCAATACAAACACTTTCGCTTCTCGCAATATTCTCGTTTTAACTGGATGAGTGATTGCGTATCACCAGCGTTATGGACTTCGATACCGGATCGAGCGAAAGCGGTTACGATATGATTGCGTTCCGGCGGGATACTCTCCAAGAGGCGGGTCGCACGCAGGCAATACTCAGGAAGTTTATTTCGACCGCCGTAAGCGAATAGCAGAGGGACTACCGTATTTATTAACAGGATATTCAAGGCATTCTCCCCGATCATTTTATCTTTTTGCACCGAGGCGTATTGGAAGTGATAATGATTCTTCCAATAATCCGAGGGTTGGATACGGAAATAATCCTTGATCTCTTTAGGAGAAGAAGCGGACAGGATCATCGAGAACAACGTATCGTACCGATGCCAGATAGCGGACAGTTGCGCCAACTTCACATGCGGGAAGTTGGTCGGACGGATGCGAAGGCTTTTGAACAAGGAGTCATCCAAAGGCTTGAGGCCGAACTTATGGCGGAGAAACTCATATTCCCGCCTCAGCAGACGGTAGTAATGGCAGGAGCCCTCTTCCGAGAGCATACCCGCTTGTCCGAAAAGCATCGCCTCTACTTGCGACTCGCTAGCCCTTTGCTTTTGGATATATCGCAGGGGGAGGCTTTTCGCCAACCACTCGAAAGCGTCGCTATTCACGCCAAAGCCGAAACTACGGGTCAATAGGATATAGAATACCTCGTTCCAATCCTCTTGGTACTGATCCAGCAGACGGTATATATCCTCTGTCTTTCGTTCCAGCCGCTCACTGAGCAAGGTATCCATCCATGAGGCCAGATGCACGGAGTCCACATCTTGAATCCGCTCAAGACAGGGGACGGGCACCTCTCTTGCCAATAACCAATCGATATTTTTCCGGGCAGGTTCCGGAACGGATAGGAGCAATTGAGGAATAGGCTCACCGTTCATCCGGCAGATGGATGCGTCATTCACACCTGTTACATGCAAGATAACGGAGTCATATGCCTTATCCGAATCATGATGATGCAGCAACCAATCGGAAGCTTTCTCGTGGATCTCCACGCTTCCGGCCCATACCGTGCCGTCAATCTTTATCTTGGCGTTGAAGAAGTCGGGACCGGCGTCGGTGTTTTGTATTCCGGGATCGATAACAGCGATGGGAAGCCCCTCGGTGGTAGCCAATGAAGTACTCGCGTAGAGTTTGTATTTCCAAACATAGTGTAATAAACGTTCCATATTCTTTCAGAGTTAAGATTTTGGATTCAAATGTAATTCATTTTCTGTATATTTGCGACATTAATTGAATTAAAGTATGAAAATTGCACTTATAGGTTACGGGAAAATGGGCAAAACGATCGAGCAGATCGCCATCCAAAGAGGACATCAAATTGTTTCCATCATAGATATCAATAACGCTGAGGATATATATTCAGAAGCGTTCAAGAGCGCCGACGCGGCGATTGAGTTTACTACCCCGGCTACCGCTTTCAATAACTATATGAAATGTTTCGAGGTAGGCGTGCCGGTCGTATCGGGTACTACCGGATGGCTGGACCGTATCGGCGAGATCAAGGAGAAATGCGAGAAAGAGGGCAAAACCTTCTTCTACGCCTCCAACTTCAGCATCGGCGTAAATATCTTCTTCGCCATGAACAAGTATCTGGCGAAAATCATGAACAACTTCCCCTCCTACGACGTTAAAATGACGGAAGTCCACCATATCCACAAGCTGGACGCACCCAGTGGAACGGCTATCACGTTGGCCGAAGGTATCTTGGAAAACATCGATCGTAAAGACCGCTGGACCTTAGAGAACGCCGAGAACGCGACCGACCTGCCGATCCACGCCATCCGTGAGGGTGAGGTTCCGGGTATCCACGAGATCACGTATGAGTCGGACGTAGATACGATCAGTATCAAGCATGATGCCAAGAGCCGTGCCGGATTTGCGCTAGGCGCCGTAATAGCGGCAGAGTTTACCGCCGGAAAGAAAGGTTTCCTAGGCATGAATGACTTATTCAAATTCTAAACGTATTAGCTAAAAGATGAAGAAGTTCACGAAAAAACAATGGATCAAGTTTAGTATAGCGGCCGTATTATACACGTTGTTCGCTATCTGGATGCAAAACTTATGGTTACTGCTGGGATTAATCGTCCTAGTCGATATATTCTTGACGCACTACATCCCTTGGGGAGCTTGGAAACGGTCTAAGAACCCGGCGGTACGCAACGTATTGGAATGGGTGGACGATATCGTATTCGCGCTGGTAGCCGTTTATTTCATCAATTTGTTCGTCTTCCAGAACTATCAGATACCGAGTTCTTCCCTAGAGAAATCCTTGCTGGTAGGAGATTACCTGTTCGTCAGCAAATTAAGTTACGGCCCTCGCGTTCCGAACACTCCGATCTCCTTCCCGTTGGTACAAAATACGTTGCCTATCTTAAACTGCAAATCGTATCTGGATTGGCCGGAATGGGGCTACAAACGGGTGAAAGGTTTGGGCCACGTGAAACGTAATGATATCGTAGTGTTCAACTTCCCCGCAGGCGACACGATCGCCGTGAAAGTGCAAAACCCAGATTACTACTCCTTGGTCGAGGAGTACGGACGGGAACGTATCTTATTGGATAAGGCCACGTTCGGCGAGGTTATGTACCGCCCGGTCGACAAACGGGAGAATTACGTGAAGCGTTGTATCGGTATGCCGGGTGATACGCTCCAACTCATAGACAACCAAGTGTACATAGACGGTAAACCCGCCGAGAACCCGAAAGATATGCAGTTCAACTACTTCATCGAAACAGACGGTTCCCCGATCACAGAGGAGCAATTCCGCCTAATGGACGTAAGCAAGGATGACCGTATGCTGGCCTCCAGCGGCGGTTATTACCAGAACCTATTGTCATACCTAGGCTTTACGCCTAACGCGAACGGACAGTACAACCCGGTATATCGCCTGCCACTCACGAAAAAGGCCTTGGCGATAGCGGAGAAGTTACCTACCGTGAAGAAGGTTATCATCGAGCCGGAGACGTTGGGCGGCCCTACCTATCCGGTCGGATACAATACTGGCTGGACCCGTGATAACTTCGGGCCGCTTTGGATCCCGAAGAAAGGGGCTACCATCCCGTTGGACGAACGTAATCTGGCGTTGTACAGCCGTTGTATCAAGAATTACGAGAACAACACCTTGGAAGTGAAGGACGGCAAGGTCTACATCAACGGCAAGCCCGAGACTTCCTATACGTTTAAATACGATTATTACTGGATGATGGGCGATAACCGCCATAATAGCGCGGATAGCCGCTCATGGGGTTTCGTACCCGAGGATCACATTGTCGGCAAGCCGATCTTGGTTTGGCTATCCTTGGACAAGGATCGCAGTCTGTTCGACGGTGGTATCCGTTGGAACCGCCTGTTCCGTTGGGTGCATCCGGATTAAGAGGTGAAAACTTCGTATTATGACAATCCAACGATTCCTGATAGTTCTCATGAAATGGCTGGCAGCTTTCGCGCTAGCCGCGGGGATCGTCATGCTCATACGCCTTTTCTGCATAGAGTCCTATCGCATCTCCACGGACTCTATGGAAGAGGCTTTGCATAAAGGGGATTATATCCTAGTCAATAAAATACCGGGGAAGAATAAGCCCGTCCGGGGCAAGGTCGTGCTTTTTACCAGCCCGCTCTCTCGAGATTCAGCGGATGCTCCCTTATTCATCAGCCGATGCATCGGTATGCCGGGCGATACGATCCGGGTCAGCATGGACGGATATACGATAAACGGGCAGAAAATCCCCCGCTCTCCTCGCTCCCTCTGTTCCTATTTCATAACACTGAGCGCCAAGGAGACGTTCTTGGAGACGTTAGAGAAGTTGGACATCCCACTTAGGGATTTCAGGCAGGAAAGTTTCGGCTGTATGCTCAGCCTCACGGCTTTCGAGGAATATCAATTGAGGGAGGAATTGCCCGACGCCATAAACCGTCATTTTATCGGGGAACAAATGCAAGAATACATGTTGATCGTCCCCCGGAAAGACCGGGCTTACCCGCTGGACGCCGCCTCGCTCACCGCCTGCAAGGAGATCATCATGCGGGAGACGGATGGTAAAGCTTCCTTCCGTGACGGAAAGTTATATCTGGACGGGCGGGAGACTAATTTCTTCTTTTTCCAACAAGACTACTATTGGGTACTGTCCGATAATACCAACGAGGCGGTAGATTCCCGCCATCTCGGTTTCATACCGGCCGACCATATCGTCGGCAACGCTTGGCTCTGCTGGTACAGCCCCGACAAACAACGAATCTTTAAACCCGTTCATTAACATGCGACCTGTATATATAGCGACCGCCTATCTAGGCCCCATACAACAATATTGTAAGATGCTCCAATACCCGGAGGTCCGTATCGAGACCGCCGAGAATTACGTGAAGCAAACCTATCGTAACCGCTGTTCCATCGCCGCCGCGAACGGCCCACTCTCCCTATCCATCCCCATCGTCAAGCCGGATACCTTGAAATGCCAGACCAAGGACATCCGTATCTCCGACCATGGAAACTGGCGGCACCTACACTGGAACGCTTTGGTATCGGCCTACAATATGAGTCCGTTTTTCGAGTATTATGCCGATGACTTCGCTCCTTTCTACGAGAAGAAATACGAGTTCCTCCTCGACTTCAACGAGGAATTGCGCTGTCTGGTCTGTGACCTGTTGGATATGCAACCCGCAGTCGTCTACACCGACCATTATGAACCGGAGGTAGCCAACGATTTCCGGGAAACGATCCGCCCGAAACACGAAGGGGAAGATCCCGCCTTCTGCCCGGAACCTTATTATCAAGTATTCCGGGAGAAATTCGGATTCCTCCCCAATCTGAGTATTGCTGATTTGCTGTTCAATATGGGCCCCGAAGGACTCGTTACGTTACGGGCATCAATTACCGGATCTCTTTAATCGATTGTATCAAGGCTTCCATATCTTTCGGGAAGATATCTCCGATATTACCGATACGGAACGTATCCGCATCCGAGATCTTACCCGGATAGATCACGAAGCCTTTCTCCTTCAGCCGTGCGTAGAACGAGGTGAAATCGAAATCCGCGGAAGGATATAAGAACGAAGTGATAATAGGCCCTTGGGCATCATCGGGCAGCAAGGTCTTGAAACCCAATCCACGCATACCTTCCACCAATACTCGGTGATTCTCCTGATATCTCTTATAACGAGCCGTGATACCGCCTTCCTCGTTCAATTCCTTCATGGCTTGGTAGAAAGCGTGAACCACGTGCGTCGGAGACGTGAAACGCCATTTGCCTCCCCCTTTCTCCATCGCTTCCCACTGGGCATAGATATCTAAGGAAAGCGAGCGGGCATTCCCCTTCGTCGCCATCAATTTATCTTTTTGGGCGAGGATAAAGCCGAAGCCGGGAACTCCTTGAATACATTTGTTCGCGCTACTGACCAAGAAGTCGATACCTAAACCTTTCACGTCGATAGGGACACCGCCAAAGCTGCTCATCGCATCCACGATAAAGGTAATCCCCCGGCCCTTGATCACCTCGGCTACCTCCTCAATCGGATTCAACAAACCGGTCGTGGTCTCGCTATGTACCATTGAGAGATGCGTGATACCGGGATGTTCCTCCAAGGCACGTCGGGCTACCTCGCCGGTTACCAGTTCCGTCTCATGCAAAGAGACCAGTACGTAATTGATATGATAATAATCGGCGATCTGCGCCATACGTTTGCCATAAGCACCGTTAGCGAGGATCAACAATTTATCCTCCGGACGGACAGCAGCCCCGATCGTAGCCTCCACACAATACGTTCCGCTACCTTGCAGCAGGACACTGGTGTACTCATCCCCGTCCAATCCCGCTATCGCCAGCAAGCCTTTACGGATCGGGGTAACGATACCCTCGTTATAATCCTTATCCCACGTACACCAATCTTGAAGCATGGCCTCACGCACCGTCTGCGACGTACTCAACGGGCCCGGTGTCAATAATAAATAGTTTCTCATATGATTGTTTTATTCTATTCGGTTATCAAGCTTAATTCCTGTTGTTAATCTTCTCGATGCAAGCGGGCAGCTCGGCGATCGTATCCAAGACGAAATGAGCCCCCGCCGCCAACATACGCTCACGCACCTCTTTCTTCAGAGATTCCCATTCTTCCGCCGGACGGCTGTTATATTCCTCCTCGCTCACGCCCATCTCGTTGCTACCGGTCACGATACCGACGCTCCATACCTTGGCGTTCACGCCCTCCTTAATATCAGCGATCGTATCTCCTACCTTCACCACTTGATCTACGGAAGGAATCGCTAAATCTATCATATTCTTATAGATCATATACGGGGCGGGGCGACCGGCCGGGACCTCGTTCGGTGTCACCAGATTATCTACCCTATATCCTTTGGCCTCGGCTCCGGGACGGACAATCTCCATCATCTTCGCCGTGTACCCGGTCGTAGAGCCGATCTTTATACCTTGCTCGCGAAGCATCGCCATCGTCTCCAAGACTCCCGGTATCGGAGTGGTGAAATCCTTCAAGGAAGCGAACAAATGTTTCTCGAAACTAGCGTACATCTCATCCACGTCCCCCTTGTTCCAGTCCCTCTTATACAGGGCACGGAACTTCTCGTTCACCTCCGGCATGCTCAAGATTGCCTTGATATGATCAATCTTCAAGAGACCCATCGGCTCACGGGCCTGCCGGTAAGTGATATCAATCCCTTTCTCTTCCGAGAATACCTTGAGAAAAGCGTTCAGTGGAGCGAAGCATCCATAATCCACGGCCGTACCGGCCCAATCCATAATGACACCTGAAATCTTCTTCATATTCTGTATGTATCGTATTTAATAATTTTCTTGTTTAAGCGATCGTAAGGACATTGTTTTCGGTAGGTTCAAGAGTTGCTATTTCCTCGCAGCCACATAAAGCGGTCTCCTTGCGATAGCGTTGCCGCAAATATACGAAGGAAGCGACAAAAGTGGCGCAGCAAAAGATCCCTACATATCCGGCAAGTTGGTTATAAAATACCGCCCAGTCCAATCTCGTACCCACGAATTCCTTTAGTACCAATACCAGTATCGTACCCGTGTACCCCAGAAAATCTGTTAAGACAATAAAGAAACCGACGTTTCCCCGTATCTTGAAACAGGCGATGAAGCGATCGAAGAAAATTGTCTGGAAGGTTAAGTAAGCCATATACAGGCAAAGGCTCTGCAAGAAAAGCCATGTCACCGGGCTCAATCCCATCCGCTCCTGCCCGAACGACACGAACGCCATGACCATCATGCCCGTAATAATCAAACCGTACAGGACTGAAAGCGCCTTAAAATTATCTTTCACGAGCACCATCAAACCAAAGATCGCCAAGATAGTCAAGGTCACCACGCTATCTATTTGCGTGAACAACCAAGGCGAGTAACCGGACATATCGATGATATTCACCAAGAAGTCCTCCTTGATATCCCGCAATACCACGATCGCTATATTCGCCACGAAAAGCATCGTCAAGAAAGGCATGAAATGCTTAAAAAGCTCCCAACGCTGCCGCCCGTTCAAGGTCTCCCGCTCCGACTTCAAGGCGATATCCTCCTCCGTAGGCTGTGGAAGTCGGTTCAGCGCATATCCCAACAAGGCTAGCAAAGGCAATGCCACCGCCCCGATCAAGGCGGGCATCCAGAACTCGCTGACCTGCCACGTATCCATTACGTACAAGCCGACAGACTTTGCCGTACCGGAACTGATCACCATACTTACGCCCAACAAACTAGCGAGGACATCCGTCATCCTACGTCCTTCTATAAAGCTGAAAATAATCCCCCACATACATCCCAGCGAAAGCCCGTTCAAGAACATCGCCGCTATATTATAAGGAGCCGAGAGCAACCCGAAGAATACCAACGAAAGTTCCGCCATCACCACGGACATCAAGATGAACCGCAAGCGCTCTTCCCGCCGCAACTCCGATATCAACTTAATTCCCATGAACTTCGACACCACGTACCCCAAGATCTGCACGATCGTAACCGCCACCTTATAGTCCATATTGAATACCTCCAGATCCTCGAAAGCGGCAGCCGTATAAGGCTTACGCAACATATATACCAAGGAATAAGAAAGCAAAGCGGCCCCTCCGGCCCATAGGATGAAGAAGAGATCGGAAACCCGCCTCCGGGATGTTTTATTTGTCTGTATCGCAGTGTCCATAATCTTCTGTCGTTTTATTTTCGAAGGCAAAAGTACAGCCGCCATGTTACAGACATATTACTGAACCCATGAATGTATATTATTAATACCCAACTAGGAATCAATAAATTATAAAGAAATATTTATGTAACATTCATGAAACGGAAACGCAACATATGTCCTCTTATTTTGTAAGGTAAATCAAGAGTATAAACACATGAACAATCTTCAAGAATTCTACCGAAAGATCGAATATCTACGAAGCAATGGGGTTAAGATGAAAGAGATAGCCGACTGGATCGATATGGCTCCCAGCATATTGTCCTCCCTATATACGACCGTATTGCCGAATTATTTCGAGGGCATCAAGAGTTACCCGCCGGAAGAAGCGCTGGACTCGGCGCTCGCCCTAGTGAATAACGTGTCGAAAAAACGTTTGCTTTCCCATATAGAGGAGATGATCCTTCGCCTAGACCAGATGGAGCTCGCCGAACCGGATAGCCTAAAAGATAATCCTTTCGCCAAGCAATTGATGGAGGAGACACGGCTCTCCGCCTCTAAAATAGAGGCTTTCAAAGGAATCTATACCAGTTACAGCCTTTCTTCCTCCTCGGACTGCCTCAAGATGGAACCCTTCCTACTCTCCCCCTCGGATAATCAAGTCCGTGTAGGGCGGATCAGCGCTTATGGAGAGGCTCAATGGGGATTCGGGATCATGCCCGATCCTCAGAATTTCCATTGCATGCTGAACGAGAACCAAGCGCCCCAATTCACGATGGTAACGATATACCTGCAAATACCATTTTTCAAGAATCCCCGCCAATTACGAGGATTATACATCGGTCAGGATTATAATCGTAACCCGATTGCCCGCCGAATCCTTCTTATCAAGGAATCAGAAAGCACGGAGATCGATGAATTCATGAGCCGGAAAAGCGGACTGATCGATAAAGAAGATTTTACCCCGGAACAACAGGTCTACTATGATTATACTTGCCAGACAGGAGATTTTATCAAGATGTGTACAGTCCCATCCCTGCGGATGGACGAGAGTGATTTAGTCAAAGAAAAGAAGATGCTAACCCTATAAACCAGTAGAGACGGGGCATGCCCCGTCTCCCACCATCCTAATATAATAGAGACTGATTATTCCTTCTGGAACTTCCTGCTCACCTTCAAGAGGTTCGCCGTAAAAGAAACCACGTTCTGGGCTTCTTGTACCATGTTCAAATAAACCATGCTCACCTTCGTGCTGCCGGACTGCCCTTGGATACGCTTCAACTCCCCTTTCTTCAAGGCGGTAAGTTGGTTCATCAAGGTAATCGACTCAGCGATCAGCTCCTCAAAACCAATATAATCGTTTTTACGGATCATAATAGCGCAATTTCTCAAGAAGGAGATGATTTGTTCAGATACCTTACCAAAATCATCTTTCTGTACCGGACTCAACGGGCTGAAATTATTATCGATATGATCTTTCATCGGTTCTGCCAAGCGACGGATACTGAATATGATCTCGCTGGCGAAGTCATTTCCTTGATAATAATAAAGCCCCTTCTCCACGGCGATGTCGTGATCCAATTGGGTAACGCCAAGCGTACCGACACGTTTCACTTGCTTCAAGTGAATCTTCTTCTCCTCCACGGCAGTCAAGACCTTGCGCAACTCACGGAGGTTCTCATTCATGAATCCATTTACTGCCTTGCCGAATACTTCCGCCGTAAAATCCAGATCGGATTGTAATTCCTCACGGCTATGCTCGCGGAACAGGGCCAAAGCCTCACGGGTATCCGTAGCCTTACGAAGTTTAGACACCGTAGAATTCACCTCCTCCTTCAATGCCTCTTTCCGCAATTTAGCCTTATAAGCGAAGTGGCTACGAACCAACGAATAGATCGCCAAACCAATCATAGCGACCAAAGCTGGAATACCTCCCCAATAAATCAAGAGAGCGACGATGAAACAGATCGTAAAAGCAGCCCCTGCCGTAATGAACCAACCACCTATCACGGACAATACGCCTGTGATGCGATATACGGCGCTCTCACGCCCCCAAGCACGGTCTGCCAACGAAGTACCCATAGCGACCATGAAAGCCACATACGTCGTAGATAAAGGCAATTTCAAGGAGGTTCCCAAAGCGATCAGCAATCCGGACAAAACCACGTTCACCGAGGCACGTACCAAGTCGAAGCTAGCCTTGTCATCCATGATCATCTCGCTTTGGTTGAAACGGCTATCAATCCAGTTCTTAACCGGAGTGGGCACGATACTTAATATCGTAGCGGATATATTACTGCAATTCCGTACCAATACCCGTGCGACAGGCGATGTACCGAAAGACTCCTCTCCATCCGATTGACGAGACAGATCCAAGGAAGTCTTCACCACGTTCTGAGCCTTTTTGGAGGTAGCCAAGGCGATTACCATCACGACCCCGGAACCCACCAAGAAATACCAAGGTGTCTGGGCCGGTCCCAACAAAGAGGTCATCAAAAATGTATCTGTGGTAGTGGTCCCTCCCTGCGCCATCAAGTCCATATAAGAGGAATAGCCAGCCAAGGGGACTCCGATAAAGTTCACCAAGTCATTCCCGGCAAAAGCCAACGCCAAGGCAAACGTACCCATCAAAATGACCACCTTGAATACATTCACCTTCAACCAATGCAATACCTGCATCAAGATCGTAAAAAATACCATACATCCCAAAACGATCATCCCCGTATTGGCATACACCATATCCTTGAACTCACCCGTCATAAAAGAACTTGTCTTCAGTCCCTTTATCAGCATAAAGTAAATGATGGAAGTGGCCGCTAAACCTCCGAACAGACCAATAAAATATTTAGAGCTTTTCTTATAATTAAACGAGAACAAGATCCGGGACAGATACTGCACGATCACACCAAAGAAAAAAGCGATCGCCACAGAAAGAAAGATACCCAGAATCACGGTAAAAGCCTTTTCGGTATTCAGCAGATCCCCCAATTGCAAAGCGCCTGAAGAACTAGCGATCTTTACCAAGGCGATCGCTACCGTTCCACCCACCAACTCAAACACCATGGAAACCGTTGTCGAGGTCGGCATACCTAATGAGTTAAAAATATCCAGTAGCACCACATCCGTAAGCATAACGGCCGCAAGGATACACATGATCTCCGAGAAATAAAAATGCTGGGGTTGATAAATACCATGCCGGGCGATATCCATCATACCATTGGATAACGCCGCACCAACAAAGACTCCCACAGCAGCGATAGCGATAATAACTTTAAAGGATGCGGCTCTCGCACCGATAGCTGAATTCAAGAAATTCACGGCATCATTACTAACACCGACCGATAAATCTACGATGGCCAATACAAACAAAAATATGACCAAGAACAAATAAAATGTTTCCATACTGATTGTTATAATTCTTGCGCAAAGTTCTGAAACAATTATTTCGCATCCGTTACATACATATTACAATGATGTTACAACCTGCGGATTAGATTCAAAAACAACCAGATATGAAATTAGGTTGAAATTAACATCAAGTATTTCTCTTTTAAGAGAGAGATCCACTAAGGGTTTTTATATACATTTGCGACTATATATTTAGAAGGGAAATAAGTTAACAAGATTCTAGTTACTTGGAAAAACACTCCAAAGAAATAATGCAATGGGTCTGTGAAATCGCGCTATCCGATTCTCAAACTGCTTTTAAATCGCTTTATTTAGCCTATTTTCAGAGGCTAATGCGGTTTACATCCCTTTATGTGCCTTCCTCTGTAGAAGCTGAGGAAATTGTCTCTGATACATTTCTAAGTCTTTGGAATAATAGAAAGTCATTACCGGAGATCTCTAACTTCGATTCTTATATCTATGGCATAGCCCGCCACAAAGCCATCAGCCTATACCGGACACAGCATATGGAGAAAGTCCAGATCGATGAGAATACGATCGATTTATTTGCGCATACTGATACTACGCCCGAGGAAGAACTTATTTCTAAAGAATGCATCGATCATTTAAATGAGGCGATCAATGCACTCCCGGATAAATGCAAGATGGCTTTTAAACTGATCCGTGAAGATAAGATGAAATATAAGGATGCGGCAAATATCCTAGAAATATCAGTAAAGACATTAGAAGCCCACATCGCCACGGCAGTCCGAAAACTACGGGAATCTCTAGCTAAAGAAATAAACGACTGATCTATCCATTTTCCCCAGTTGTAGAGACGTAGCGTGCTGCGTCTCATCCCCTAGCAATAGTAACAATACTATCAGTCTGTAGTGAGCGAGGCACGCCACGTCTCTACAACGGCTGGTGTATATACCAAAAAAAGGAGCCAATCTTTCG
>NZ_QTLI01000037.1:0-28953 GCF_003434625.1 Parabacteroides sp. AM17-47 | reverse complement strand
CAC
Source organism: Parabacteroides sp. AM17-47 (assembly GCF_003434625.1). Taxonomy (NCBI): domain Bacteria; kingdom Pseudomonadati; phylum Bacteroidota; class Bacteroidia; order Bacteroidales; family Tannerellaceae; genus Parabacteroides; species Parabacteroides sp. AM17-47. The sequence goes on along the minus strand of NZ_QTLI01000037.1, from coordinate 28,950 downwards.
ATTTTTAGAATGAAAGGGGGAGTTTATCGAATGCTTACCCTGTTTCGTGTTCGAGGGATTTATGGACTACCTTTCTTTCCTAACCATCCGGCACAAGAACAGCCCGATTTATCCCTGTATCGACTGGCAGGATTACATCATCCTGAACTCGACCGCCAATGTGGATAAAGCATTATACCCGTTAGGCGAGTACGAAAAGATACACTGCCTTTTGGATAATGACGAAGCCGGACGTAAAGCCACCCAAGCCATACAAAAGGAATACGGCTGGCGTGTGCGTGATGCCTCACACCTGTACAGCGGACACAAGGACTTGAACGACTACCTATGTCAAAAGTCCAGTCTTCCGGAGAAGCAAACGCAGTCTGCCAAGCAGCCGAATCAGGAAGAGAAAAACAAACAATCTCCCGGTGAAAAAAGAAAAAGGGGCAGACGGTTGTAGGCAGGAGAACAGGCAAGGCATACCAACGGCAAGCGGTGTGATTCAGGAGAGCAAGGTTATGTTTCGGTAGACCGAAACCCCTTGCTTTGCCTGACAGCAAAGAAAATTTCTCCCGTTGGTCGCAATTTTAAAGATACCATTCAATAAGCAAAACGTATGACAGAGATAAGGAACAAGGCAGGAGGTCGCCCGGCAAAGAGCCGGATAGACAAACAAAAGAGAGTAGTCAGTACAAAGCTGACCGAACTTCAATATTACGCTATCAAGAAGCGAGCCGGAGAATCCGGTCTGCCCGTCAGCGAGTACGTCCGGCAAGCGGTCGTTTCGGCAGAGATAACGCCACGGTTGAACAGGCAGGATGCCGACACTATCCGCAAGCTGGCAGGGGAAGCCAACAACATCAATCAACTGGCGCACCGGGCAAATGCCGGAGGGTTCGCACTGGTAGCGGTGGAACTCGTGAAACTAAAGAACAGGATTATTGAAATCATAAACCAGTTATCGAATGATTGGAAAAATAAAAAAGGGAAGCGGATTTAAAGGCTGTGTAAACTATGTGCTGGATAAGGAACAAGCGACTTTGCTTCATGCGGAGGGAGTACTAACAGAAAGCAAGCAGGATATTATCCGTAGCTTCTGCACGCAAACCGAAATGAATCCCAATTTAAAGAAGCCGGTCGGACATATTGCGTTAAGTTATTCGGCAGTGGATGCGCCCAAGCTGACGGACGAGAAAATGATACAGTTGGCGCAGGAATATATGCATGAAATGAAAATCACCGATACGCAGTATATCATCGTGCGCCACCAAGACCGGGAGCATCCGCACGTGCATATCGTATTCAACCGAATAGACAACAACGGAAAAACGATTTCGGATAAAAACGATATGTACCGGAACGAGCAGGTTTGCAAGAAACTGAAAGCAAGACACGGGCTTTATTTCGCTAAAGGGAAAGAGCAGGTGAAACAACACCGTTTGAAAGAGCCGGATAAATCAAAATACGAGATTTACACGGCTGTAAAGAACGAAATCGGGAAAACAAGGAACTGGCAGCAATTACAGAAGCAGTTAGTGGAAAAGGGTATCAATATTCATTTCAAGCGCAAGGGACAGACGGATGAGATACAGGGTATTTCCTTTTCCAAAGGTGAATATACATTCAAAGGTTCGGAGATTGACCGCAGTTTCAGTTTTTCAAAACTGGATAAATACTTCGGAAATACAGGACTGACGACAGCCGGAAACAACAAACAGACAATTTATACACCTGTTCAGGAGCCAGCTACAAACAAAAGTAATAATTCACTGATAACAGGTTTGGGCGGTTTGTTCTCCGTTTCGTCCTCTCCGGCTGATGAAACGCCTGACAATCCCGATTTGAGAAAGAAGAAGAAAAAGAAACGACAATTTAAGTTATAAACGAATGGAAGAGAATTTGATTTTAGAAGGACTTCTCTCTATGGTTGCGGAACTGAAAGAGAAGCAAGAAAAGCAGGTGATACCAGCCAGCCGGGAAGAGACGATAAGCCGACTGGATGTTATTGAACAACGTATTTTAGAGATGCAGAACAAACCTGCCATTTCTGAAAATACGGTGCAGGAGATTTTGAACCAAATCGCCTGTATTAAGAAAAGACAGTCAGGCAATCAGAAACAAGACCTTGATGATATAAAGGGAATGATTGTGACTTCGCACCGATATTTCAAAGAGAAATTAAAGGAACTGTTTCCGACAGATACCCGGCAGCAGGAAAAGGTAGAAGCCGTTTCGTTATACGATAAAATCCTAAGCCGGATAACTCCATATCTGCAACCGAAGTTCTTTCTTTTTTCAGCAGGAATAATTATCGGTATTGTTTCGTTAATCCTGAATGTTCGTTTTATGGAACGTATGCAACAGTTACAGGACAATGATATAAAATACCGTTATCTCCTGATGAAAGGGAAAGCGGACGGGAATATGCTTAATCTATTGGAACTAAAGTTTATCCGGGAACGGGACAACGCTTTCATTCAGGACTTGACAGAGACAGTTATTGATTTTGAATACCGTAGCAGAAAGCAAGCGGAAGCATTGGAAAGGGCAAGGTTACTGAACGAACAAGCCGAACGGCTAAAGGAAGAAGCAGGCAAATTAGGCAAGCCATAAACAAGAAGCCGGAGCAGACAGGCAATTACCCGATGCTCCGGCTTATCTGTTTACTTCTTGTCCGAACCGTGTTCTTTCTCGAACTTGCGTAGCGTTACCGAACTGAACCGTTCCTTTATGAATTCCCGGACGTCCGAAGCCCGGTAATACACTTTTCCGCTGATTGTAAAGTAAGGTAATACGCCCAAAGCACGGTAGCGTTGCAAAGTTTTGATGCTAACCTTGAACAACAGGCACAAATCCTGATTATCCAGCAGGTTATCATCTTCGGGCAGCACCTTGTCGGCATTGCGCAATGCCCGCACATCCTTGCAAAGCTCGTCCAGCTTGTCGAATAACTTTTGCATCCACTCTTTGAAATCGTAGTTTTCTATATACATAGTTGCTTCATTTTCTGATTATACATTATGGTTTGTCAATCGATTGATGAAGCAAAGTTCAGAAATGGAAGGCAAAGAAATTACGAGGGCAGACATGGAATCCCCTATAAATGGGTGTTAAGTTATTGATTATCTATATCCTTTTTTATCATGTTCCTTTCGGATAAGGTCTGCCAGTCCATTAAGAAACTCCGTGATTTTGCCCGGCTTTCGTTTTATCACATCCTCATGCTTTTGGTGATAGTCGCCTATCTTGATATTAAAGAGCCATTCAAAGGCTTTTCCCAAATCCACCAAGTAGGCAGGTTTACCATTTTGATATACGATGTTTTTAGAGATGAACAAACCGCTGACAATTTCCATAATGTTGATAAGGGTTGCTTTGTCAGCCAAATAGAGAGGGGAAAGAGGTGGTTTATCAAGTTGCCGTTTAAACTGTTCGGGGTATTTGATACGCCATTCTACAATACGTATTTCGTTATCTATTAGTCCTATCGCTTCATCAATTAGATGCAAATAAGGCATTTTTTTCTTGCTCAAACTGTACACGGTACGATTTGAGACGATGTAATCCGAAAGAAAAATACCGTAGTAAAATGCTATTATCCTGTTCATACATGCTGAAATCAGCTAAATGTAACGCCAATTCTTCAATAGCTCCTACAAGCTCTGTTGCAAAAACTTCACGCTGTGAGTATTCCGATAATAAACGGAAAAATCTCTGTTGTAATAGGTCGTTCATTATAATTATCTGAGGAAGTTCTGCTAAAATATTGACAGAACTTCCTACTGTAAAGTTTACTTATTTACAAATTTAAAATCATATTCGTTGTATCGATTGCCTATATTTGGATATTTTTTCAGAAGCAATTCTATCTTAGATATATCATCTGGCAATAAATTAACATCGGTAGCTTTCGCATTTTCTTCTAAATACTTGATTCGTTTAGTTCCCGGTATAGGGATGATATTTTCACTCTGTGCCAATATCCAAGCTAATGCAAGTTGAGCAGGAGTTATTCCCTTACTTTCTGCTATTTCTGCAAATTCTGCTGTTAATTTTTGATTATTCTCCCAATATATACCGTTATAACGTGGCAAATGCTTACGAAAGTCATTTTCACCCAATGCATTCACATTAATAGTATTTGTTACCAATCCTCTACCCAATGGTGAAAAGGGAACTAAGGTTACTCCTAATTCTTTTGTCAAGGGCAAAATTTCTTTTTCCACATCACGGGTTAATAGAGAATATTCACTTTCAACGGCAGATATAGGATGAACGGCACAGGCTCTCCGCAATGATTCGGCAGAACATTCGCTTAGTCCTAAATAGCGTACCTTGCCTTCTTTTACCAATTCTGCCATAGTCCCAACGGTTTCTTCGACCGGTATTGTCGGGTCTATTCGATGCGCATAGTACAAATCTATGGTTTCAATATTCAACCTTTTCAGGCTGAGTTCTACAGCTTGTCTTATATATTGAGGAGAAGCATCCACATAACTTTCACCACCATCAAATACAGTACCTTGATGATTACGTAAACGGAAACCGAATTTGGTAGCAATGAAAATCTGATTTCTTTTTTCAGCCAATACCTTAGATAGTAATCTTTCATTAGCACCATTGCCATACACATCCGCAGTGTCCCAAAAGTTTATACCAAGCTCTAAGGCACGATGTAATGTCTTAATACTTTCTTTTTCATCGGCTACTCCATACGCAGCACTCATTCCCATACATCCCAATCCAATGGCGGACAGGCTTACTTCTGTTTTACCTAATTTTCTATACTTCATAATTTATATTTTTAGTCGATACAAAATTAGGAGATGCTAATTGAGCAGAATTATACAATTCAAAGCATCAGTTGCACAAATCAAATAATTGCCTGTTCTCTGACTTCGCTTGGCGATTTACCAGTATGTTTGCGATAGAATTTACTGAAATAAGAAACCGTTTCAAATCCCAAGCTATACGCTATTTCTGATATTGAAAGATTAGTATGTAGTAGGTGTTGGGTACATTCTTTGATTATTCTTTCCGCAATCATCTCAGAGGTAGTTTTTCCTGTTATTTCTTTAACCACTTTATTTAAATGATTAACGTGTACAGACAGGCGGTTTGCGTAATCGGCAGGAGTGCGCAGACTTAAAATCGCGTTTGGATAATCAACGGGAAATTGTCTATCCAACAATTCTATAAATAATTCAGTAATGCGTTGCGAAGCATTCGGATGTGATTCATATTGATTGGAATCCTGCATTTTCAGGGCTGTATGAACCAACAAATGAAGATAACACCGCAAGACATCGGACTTATTTATATAGTCTGATTGGTTCTCTTCCTGCATTTGTTTGTATATATCCATCACTTTAGCAACTTGCACATCATCTAAAAAGAAAACCTTATCTCCTGTTACTTTGAACAAAGGAGTATTTGCCAAAGAACCGTTCTTTTCATCTGACTGCACAAACTGTTCATTGAAAATGCAAAACACTCCTTTTTGTTCTTCACTGATTGATTCCCAAGCATAAGGAACTAAAGGGTTGGAAAACAATAATGCAGGACGATCTACTAAAATCCATTTGTCTGCATAATACAGTTTTCCCACACCTATAATTAATGTAATCTTATAAAATTCCCTGTAACCGAATTGTACAGTTCCAAAATTACATTGCCGGGAGAAAATATTAAAATAAGGTTTCTCCATTGAATAGGTTGCATCCGGTTGGAGGTCACAACTTTGTATTCTCTTATAGAATTGTGTTATACTTTCTGGCAGAACATCATCAACAGCTGTCAGTTGTGGAAAAAGAGAAAAAATGAGATAAAATATTAAATATAAGATATTGGTATTTAGTATTTTATGTTTATTGAGTGTAATTTCCTTTATTTTCCTTGTTTTCTTGTTTAGTCTAATAAATGCCTTTATTTTGTTACTATTTTGTTACCCGTATTCATTGGAGTAACAAAACAAATCGCTATATTTGTATCGGTAACAAAATAAGAACATAATTATGGCGAAGAAAAAACAAGAAGTTAAATTGAAAGAACCTGTAAGGATTAGATTCAAGCAGCTTGCCAATGGCAACCAGTCTATTTATTTGGACTATTATACAGGTGATGTTATTAGAAAAGAAAATTATGTTGGCGGTAAACGGCAATATGAATTTTTGAAGTTGTACCTTATACCCGAAAAAACGAGGGAGGATAAGGCGAAGAACGAAGCTACATTGGCTCTTGCAAAAGCGATTCAGAGTAAGAGGATAGTGGAGTTACAAAATGATGCACACGGTTTTCAGAACACCAACAAGTCAAAAGCGAATGTGATTGATTATTTAATGAACATGAGAAGCCAATCTAAAGAACGTGGCAGCTTGAACTATGAAAAGACTGTTGGTAATACCATCCGTGAACTAAAGTTGTTCAGAGGGGATTACATAGCTTTTCGTGATATAGATAAGGACTTCTTAAATAGCTTTGTGGATTTCTTGAAACAAGCGAAGAAAGCAAGCAAGTTTGGTTTGTTAAAGGCTGGGGGTGTATTAAGTAATAATTCCGTTATTGCTTACTATGGGGTGCTGCGTACCGCTATAAATAGAGCCTATAAAGAGGGGATTATTACGGTCAATCCAACGAAAGAGTTTGATTTTGCCAGTAAGGTAAAAGCGGAAGTCAGCCGCAGGGAGTATTTGACAATAGAGGAATTGAAGCGGCTTATCGGGACAGAGTGCAAGTATGAGATAATGAAACAAGCCTTTCTTTTCAGTTGTTTGTGTGGGCTGCGTGTAAGCGATATAAGAAAATTGAAGTGGAACGATTTGCAGAAAAGCGGTGAAAGAATAAGAATTGAAATAAAGATGCAGAAAACAAAAGAACCGCTTTATCTGCCTATATCCGATGAAGCGTTAAAGTGGTTGCCGCAACAAAATGAAGCAAAAGGCGATGATTTGATTTTTCCTTTGACGCATGAGGGAACTATAAATAAAATACTTCAAAAATGGGCGAAAGACGCAGGGATTATTAAGCATATCTCGTTTCATGTTGCCCGGCATACCCATGCTACCATGATGCTTACATTGGGGGCTGACTTGTACACAGTTAGCAAATTGTTAGGACATAAAAATATTGCCACAACTCAAATTTATGCGAAGATTGTCGATAAGAAAAAAGAAGAAGCTATAAGTTTGATACCGAATTTGACGGACTGATTTAAAAAGAAAGTATGGTTATATCACAGTTACCGTACTTTCTTTCTTTTTTTGTCTTTGTTTAGCCGGAAAAATATATCTTTGTTTCTACTAACTGAAACATAGATTATTATGACAGAAGAAGAACTGAAAATAAAATTCGACCATATACAAGGTATATTCAATCGCTGTATCAATCATGCCAGCCAAGTTATGATAGATAATATTGCCTCTAAGTCCTTATATTTCGACGCAGAACAGGCTGATAAACTGGAACAGCAAGAATATGTTCGTACCACTGATGAGTTGGTGCAGTTATATATTCGTTATTCTGTGTTGAATGATATTCAATATTTTTATTCTGTATCTGATTTCTTTTGGGAAAGCGGTTTTTATGAATCCTTGAAATCCGATGAGAAAAGAAAATACATGTCGTTTAATCCTCTTTCATTTGATTATTCCCGGTATGAGCAAGATAATACGGTTTATGATGAAGAACTGCCTTATTTTTCTGTAATAGTTAAAACTGTTGTATTGGAAAAATATTCTGCGTACTTGCGAAAAAAGAAAGAAAGTAAGGTGCAAGCGGAAATGCAGCCACAACAGAAAGAGCCGCAACCAATTCAAGATAAATGCCAAGAGCCTAAAATTATCTCCCATATTGCTGAAACAGAAAATCCGTTTAAGTCTATTTTAAACGACAGACAAATAGCATTGTTGGTGGATTGTATCAATGAAGTGGAAATTTTCAATGCTCCTATGACTTTTGAAGATTTGAAAGCAATACTTTCCTGTAAGCCAAAAGTTATATTTAGGTCTAATAACAACAGGCAGGTAGCTTTTCTTTTTTCGGAATTAAGCAATCGTGGTTTGATAACACCTAACTGGCAATCTGTTATAGCAAAGAATAAGTTGTTTGTTACGAAGAATATAAAGAAAGATAAATATCTGAATCAAGGTGATTTAGCCACAGCCGCCAATTATGTAAAAGGGGTGGAACATGAAAAAGATTATGTAACCATCAGCAATTATATCAAACAACTGAAAAAACTTTAAGAATAGGTTAATACCTCAAACATAGCTTAATCCACTATCAAGCTATTCCTCAATACTTTTGCCCCCGTAATCGATTACAAGAAACTGGAGGGCATGCACTCCATATTGTCTAACGCAAATACTTTTGTTATATGGAAACAAGTATTGAGAAGCGAGTTGCAGAACTCGAAAATTTAGTGTTCCTTTCAAAGAATGTGCTTAGTTTTGATGAAGCGAGCAAGTTCTTGAACCTTTCAAAAAGTTACCTGTACAAGCTGACTTCGGGTAACTTGATACCCCATTACAAGCCGCAGGGCAAAATGCTTTATTTTGAGAAAGCGGAATTAGAAGCGTGGTTGCGTCAGAACCCGGTGAAGACGCAGGCGCAGATAGAGCAGGAAGCGCAGAAATATATCCTTAACCGTCCCTTAAAGAAATAGCGGCTATGGAAAATAGAAAAGCGACAGAAGCCGGGCAGGATGTCACCATGCAGAAAGAGGATTTTGCAGCCCTTTGGAAAACCATCCATCTAAAGGTGACGGACACTTACGAAGTGCCGCCCGAAATACTCTGGGTGAACGGCTCTACCATTGGCACGCTGGGTAATTTCAGCGCATCCACAGGAAAAGCCAAGAGCAAAAAGACATTCAACATTTCCGCCATCGTTGCGGCAGCGTTGAAGAATGACGAGGTACTGAAGTATTCGGCATATCTGCCACCGAACAAGCGGAAAATCCTCTATGTAGATACCGAGCAGAGCAAATACCATTGCCATAAGGTCATGGAGCGTATTTTGCGACTTGCCGGACTGCCTACCGACAAGGACAGGGACGATTTTGTTTTCATCGTGCTAAGGGAGCAGACCCCCGACAAGCGGAAACAGATTATCGGCTATATGCTTGAAAATATGCCCGATGTGGGGTTGCTCATCATTGACGGAATCCGTGACTTGATGTATGACATCAACAGCCCCAGCGAATCAACCGACCTAATCAACCTCTTGATGCGCTGGTCAAGCGGATATAACCTGCATATCCACACTGTACTGCATTTGAATAAGGGGGATGACAACACAAGGGGGCATATCGGTACGGAACTGAACAACAAGGCTGAAACCGTCCTGCAAATCACGAAAAGCCAGCAGGACGGCAACATAAGCGAGGTAAAGGCGATGCACATACGTGACCGGGAATTTGACCCGTTCGCATTCCGTATCAATGACAACGCTTTACCCGAAATCGTGGATGATTATGTATTCCAACAACCTAAGCAGGACAGGAACTTTTCGCTTGCGGAACTGACTGAACGGCAACACCGGGAAGCGTTGGAGAACGGTTTCGGCAAGCAGGTGGTACAAGGCTATTCCAATGTCATAGCGGCATTGAAACAGGGTTATGCGAGTATCGGTTACGAGCGTGGACGCAATGTTCTTGTGTCGCTTAACAAGTTTCTTGTGAACAAGCGCATGATTGTGAAAGAGGGCAAGGGCTACCGCTATAATCCCGATTTCCATTATTAAAAGTCAGTTTGGTTTAGTCCGGGTGTATATACAAGAGGAACGGACTTACTATTTCCCTGTATCGGAACAGGCAGGTTTAGTATGGTACGGGTGTATATATAACGGACTAAACAGGACTGGCGCACTTTTCAACTATTTTTTTTATCCCCAAAAAAGAAAATGTTATGAACATCGAAGATGTGAAACAAATACCCATCGCAGACTATCTGCACAGTTTAGGTTACTCTCCTGTCAAGCAGCAGGGTAACGGTTTATGGTACAAATCACCGTTAAGGGAGGAACACGAACCGTCTTTCAAGGTGAACACTGACCGCAACCTTTGGTATGACTTTGGCGCAGGCAAGGGCGGTAACATCATCGCACTGGCAAAGGAACTCTATTGTTCCGACAGCCTGCCATACCTTTTAAACCGGATAGCGGAACAGACACCGCACGTCCGTCCGGTCAGTTTTTCTTTTCCCCAGCGTAGGACAGAACCGAGCTTCCAGCATTTGGAAGTCCGTGACCTTACCCATCCGGCATTGCTCCGTTACTTGCAGGGACGGGGTATCAATGTCGAACTGGCAAAAAGAGAATGTAAGGAACTCCATTTTACCAATAATGGCAGACCGTTCTTTGCTATCGGTTTCCCGAACATGGCAGGAGGTTACGAGGTTCGCAATTCCTTTTTCAAAGGCTGCATCGCCCCGAAAGACATCACCCATATACGGCAGCAGGGAGAGCCGAGGGAGAAGTGTTTGGTGTTCGAGGGTTTCATGGACTACCTCTCTTTCCTTACGCTCCGCATGAGGAACTGTCCGACCATACCCGACCTTGACAGGCAGGATTATGCCATTCTTAACTCTACCGCCAATGTGTCGAAAGCCATTGACGTGCTGTACCCGTATGAACGCATCCACTGTATGCTTGACAATGACAAGGCTGGATATGAAGCGACACGGGCTATCGAATTGGAATACCCCTACCGTGTGCGTGACTTCTCGCACAATTATAGGGGATATTCGGACTTGAACGATTATCTGTGCGGCAGGAAGCAGGAACAGAAAAACGCAGCCAGCCAAGTGCAGGAAACGAAGCAGGAAACCGGACAACGTGCCGCCCCAAGACAAAAGAGAGGCAGGGGCATTTAATCCGGCAGGACTACCAACGGCTGGCGGTTTATTTGGAGAGCAAGGTTATGTTTCGGTAAACCGAAACTACCTTGCTTTGCTCACCGCAAAGAAAATTTCTCCCGTTGGTCGCAATTTTTAAGATACCATTTAAATGTAAAAACCTATGACGAATATAAAGGATAAGCCGGGGGGACGTCCGGCAAAGAAACGGATAGAGAAGCAGCAACGGGTTGTCAGTACGAAACTGACCGAGTTGCAGTATTACGCCATCAGAAAGCGAGCCGGGGAAGCTGGGTTACGTGTCAGTGAGTATGTAAGGCAGGCGGTTGTTTCGGTAGAGGTCATACCCCGGCTGAACAGGCAGGATGCGGACACCATCCGCAAACTGGCAGGGGAAGCCAACAACATCAACCAGTTGGCGCACCGGGCGAATGCCGGAGGTTTCGCACTGGTGGCGGTGGAACTGGTGAAGCTCAAAAACCGGATTATTGAAATCATAAACCATTTGTCAGATGATTGGAAAAATAAAAAAGGGAAGCGGGTTTAAGGGCTGTGTGAACTATGTGCTTGGCAAGGAGCAGGCGGTTTTGCTTCATGCGGACGGGGTTCTGACTGAAAGCCGGGGAGATATAATCCACAGCTTCTGTATGCAGACCGGGATGAATCCCGACTTGAAAAAGCCTGTCGGACATATTGCGTTGAGTTATTCGGCAGTGGATGCGCCCAAATTGACAGATGGGAAGATGGTACAGCTTGCGCAGGAGTATATGCGTGAAATGAAAATCACCGATACGCAGTATATCATCGTGCGCCATCAAGACCGGGAACACCCACATGTGCATATCGTGTTCAACCGCATAGACAATAACGGCAAGACCATTTCGGACAGGAACGACATGTATCGTAACGAACAGGTATGCAAGAAGCTGAAAGCCAAACACGGGCTTTATTTCGCCGAGGGAAAAGAGCAGGTGAAGCAGCACCGATTGAAAGAGCCGGACAAATCAAAATACGAGATTTACACGGCTGTGAAAAATGAAATCGGCAAATCCCGCAACTGGCAGCAGTTGCAGCACAGGTTAGCGGAAAAGGGTATCACTATCCAGTTCAAACGAAAGGGACAGACTGACGAGATACAGGGCATATCCTTTTCCAAAGGCGAATACACGTTCAAGGGGTCGGAGATAGACCGCAGTTTCAGTTTTTCCAAACTGGATAAATGTTTCGGGGATGCAGGAATGAATGTTGCCGAAAGCCAACGGCAAACAACTTTCGCACCCGTTCGGGAACAAGCACCTGCACCGGACAAGGCTGACAGTCCGTTGATAACAGGTTCACTCGGTCTGTTTTCTGCTTCTTCTCCCCCAGTGGATGAAGAACCTAATTTTAATTTGAGAAAGAAGAAGAAAAAGAAAAAACAACTTAAACAGTAAAGACATGGAAGATAATTTGATTTTAGAGGGGCTTCTCTCTATGGTTACGGAACTGAAAGAGAAGCAGGAAGCACAGGCAACGCCAGCCAGTCGGGAGGAAACTCTCGAACGGCTGGGAGCAATCGAACAAGCGTTGTCGGAACTGCACAGTAATTCGGCTGTTCCCGAAGAAAAGTTGCGGGTTATTCAAAGCCAACTTGACGACATAAGGAGCAGGATGCAAGGTCAGCAGAAGAACATAGAGGACACCAAGAAAATAACATTGGAAACCTACCGTTGTTTCAAGGTAATGATTGATACTTTGGGCTCTTGCAAGACGGATAAAGAGGAAGCTACGCCCTTACCGTTCTATCAACGGATTTACAACAAGGTCGCTTCTTGGATTCGTCCGGGATTGTTTGTTTTTTCGGCAGTGCTGGTCGTCTGTTCCGTTTCCATATTCTTGAATGTCCGTTTGGCTGAACGTATGCAGCAGTTGCAGGACAACGATATGAAATACCGCTATTTGCTGATGCAAGGACAGGCAGACGGGGAAACTTTTGATATGCTGGAAAACAAGTTCAAGTGGCAACGGGATAACGGTTTTATCCGAAGTTTGACCGATTCAGTGATGGATTTTGAATATCGCATCCAAAAGCAGGCGGAAGCACTGGAACGTGCAAGGCTGTTGAATGAGCAAGCCGAACAGCTAAAGAAAGAAGCCGATAAGTTGGGTAAGCCATAAACGGGGAAAGTCGGAACAGATGAAGTACATTCACCGTTCCGGCTTTTCAGATTCACTTCTTTTTCTTCGTACAGTGTTCTTTCTCGAACTGGCGTAGCGTGGTGACGCTGAACCGTTCTTTAATAAACTCCCGGACATCGGAAGCCTTGTAATACACTTTTCCGCTGATAGTGAAGTAAGGCAGCGCACCGATAGCCCGGTAGCGTTGCAGAGTTTTGATACTTACTTTGAATAATAAACACAAGTCTTGATTATCCAATAGGTTGTCATCTTCGGGTAGTACCTTGTCCGCATTGCGTAGTACCCGTACATCCTTGCAGAGTTCTTCCAGCTTGGCGTACAGCTTCTGCATCCATACGCTGAAATCGTCATTGTCTATATACATGATTGCTTCATTTTTCTGATTATACATTCTTGTCTGTCAATCAATTGATGAAGCAAAGTTCAGAAAATAGGCGCAAAGAAATTACGGGGGAACTAATGGAATCCCCTATAAATAAATCATAAGTCACTGATTATCTATATCCTTTCTTGTCATGTTCCTTTTTGATAAGTTCTACCAATCCATTAAGAAACCCGGTCAGTTTGCCCGGCTTTCGTTTTATCACGTCCTCATGTTTTTGGTAACAGTCGCCTATCTTGATGTTGAACAGCCATTCAAAGGCTTTCGCCAAGTCCACCAAGTAGGCGGGCTTGCCGTTCTGATACACGATGTTTTTGGAGAGGAACAGACCGCTTACCATTTCCATGATGTTGATAAGGGTTGTCTTGTCTGCGAGATAGAGAGGGGAAAGGGGCTGTTTGTTGATACGTTGCTGTAGCTGTTCCGGGTATTTGATGCGCCACTCGATAAGGCGTATTTCAGTGTTCAAAAGTCCTATCGCTTCATCAATTAGATGCAGATGGGGCATTTTTTTCTTGCTCAAACCGTACACGATACGATTTAAGACGGTGCAAACCAAAGGAAAAATAACGTAGTAAAACGTTGTAATCCTGCTCATTGATACTAAAATTGGCTACATGGGTCGCCAATTCTTCGATAGCTTCTGCAAATTCAGATGCAGACACTTTACGTTGTGAGCATTCCGACAATAAGCGGAAAAATCTTTGGTCGAATATTTTTTTCATTGAGTCGATTAAAAATACTATTTGACAGCAATCAAATAGAAATGTTATTGATAATATTTTTAACTTCATATTTTAAAGAATCTGGTCTTATTATAGTTGCACTATCTGCAAAAGACAGATACCAATGTGCAAACTTACTGATTGAAAATGTTAGAAAATGAAGTTCAAACATATCCCCTATCTCTTTCTCAGATGTTAATCCGTAATAATATTTATCATCATTCATTATGGAGGTTTTATTCTTTTCTATTCTTATAACGATTTCATGTAATTTTTCTTTATCATAAAACTCGCGTATGAATTTTTCCAAAGGAGGATGCTCCCGTGATTGTAATTCATTAAGAATGTGCATTTTTTGAATTCTATCTATCCGAAATGTAAGATAGATTTCTTTGGGAAGATAAAAGCCTATTAGATACCAGTTAGTTCTCGAAAAGAAAATTCCAACAGCTTCAATCTTTCGTTCTGAAACACTTAACGCATTACTTCCCAAATAAGATATTTCAATAATTCTTTTTTGGTATATACTTTGTAAAATAAGTAAAAGAATATCAGGTTTATAGGTAGATGATTTATAAGTATCCAATACAGACATGCACTTTTCCATTGTTTCTAACATATTTTTGTCTGCAAAACGCATGACAGACCTAATCTTTTCTATTCCAGACTTATAATGTTCGTTGCTATTTGAATCAGTTAGTTCATGTACTAATTTCTCTGCAATCAAAAAGGACAAAGCCTCTTTTTGAGTAAACATTAGAGGAGATAATTTGAATCCTTCTGCAAGTGAATAACCAATACCGGGATTTCCTATGATAGGAATGCCTGCCTCTTCCAATGTTCTTATATCTCGATATACAGTGCGAATGCTTATATTAAAACGTTCTGAAATTTGCTGTGCTTTCACTAACGAGTGCGATTGTAACTGAATCAATATAGCAGAAATACGGTCTATTCTATTCATTTTGCATCTTTAATTTGAATATTTGAATCTTCAATAATAACAGCTTGTTTATTACTTATAGGAATAAGCTGCAACTTCTCATTATATAGTTGAACTATCTTTTCACCTTTTTTCTTGAATGGAAAATTTCCATAATGGGGAATCGTATAAAAATCGACCAAATCTAAAGAAGTACAGTCTTTCAATTCAGGAGCCTTTTCTATTGGATCAAAATTCACACTTCTCATATATTCTGCATCGGGAGAGGCTATTATTGCTCCGGCAGATTCCCCAATATACAGTTTACCCAATTTCACTTGTTTAGATATAATTTTATCAACACCTTTTCTTTTTAACTCTTGCAAAAGGAAAAATGTATTTCCACCTGTTATGTAGATATAATCGCATTTATGTAATATAGAAGATATTTCCTCTTTGGGCAGTTGGGTAATCTCGACTTCTTCAACAATCATTCCTGCTTCTTCTAAAGCCTTTTTCCCCTTTTTTACATAGAATCGTATTGGTTCTGTAAGGCTTGCAGTTGGTATAAAAGCTATAATTTTCCCTTGCAAATCTTCTTTGGCACAATCGACAAATAGATTAGCAACATCAGCAAATGATGAGCATAAAAATAATCTTTTCATATTCTATAATATTAAGTTGAATACTTTTTGATACAAAGATAGCGTCTTCTATGACAGCCCTATGTCAGTAAGTCTAAATATTGAAGAGTTTTTTTCATCAAAACAATCCATTATTGAAATTTACCCTATTTGTAATGTGGCTGCGTTCCCTTATGAAAAGAAGAAATAATTTTGTTCCCTTTATGAAAAACAAGTGCTACACAACCTGCCGGGATAGAACGTTGAAAGCCTTGCTTTACATCATCTATCCTTAAAAACCAATATTGCTTTATATAAGGAGCGAGCAATTTGGTAGGTTGTATTACTTGAATTTTCTCCATTCTGTTTTAATTATCAAACAAAAGTAAGATTTCTTAGATAGATATTAGGTGTAAAAAAGGGACATTCTAATTAAAACATCCAAATATCTGTTGCCTAAATCATTCAAAGTTCTCTGCATTGGAAGATATGTCATAGATAAGTTGAAAAAGTTATTATAAACACAAGTTTAGTTTGTGTTTTTGTCTATATATCCAAAACGGACTAAACTAATTTCTATTGACAGCAAATTATATATGCTGGCGAAAAGAAAAACAGTATTCTTCTTTTCGCCAGTTTTGCTTTTATGGTTAGAGAGCTTTTGTTACCTTTGCACATGAAGCCCACCGCAAAGCGATTTCTTCGTTTTTTTTGTTACTATTTTGTTACCCACTATTAGTAATAGGTGGGCTTTTGCTTTGATAATCAGAGTTATATTATGCTGTATGTATAATATGTGGCATAATATAGCTATTTATTGCAAAACAAACAATTATTTTTCGAACAATAGCTTACTATTCAGGCAATAACATTAATAAATCCTCATTTTCTTCTACTAAGTAGTATGCCATGAACACCAAAGGTTCGGAATCTAAGGCATTATCAAAATGCAGTATCGGCTTATTCTTAGGTTCGTAGAATGCCTCGCCTGCTTTTATTAATTGAGGTTTTTCTCCTTCAATCTGAAATAATAAAGTACCTGAAACGATATGCCCTACAACCGGACAAGGATGCAAATGATACTCTGCCTTACCATTTACCGGTATAACAACTTTCTTAATTTCGACTTTTGACAAACCTTGTTTTTCCCTCAATTGGATTGAAAGAAGATTGGTTCTTGCTACATTTTTCTTTTCCATACTTGTGCAACAACTTGAAATGATTAATAAAATGAATAGTACTATCTTATTCATAAATGATTTATTTTGCTGCAAAGATAGAATGGAGCAAGAGATTATTTCATTGACCTATGTTAAGAGATTTAAGACGGCTTAAAGATTCAGGCTTTATTCCAAGATAAGAAGCGATATGATATTGTGATACGTGTTGTTCTATATGAGGATAAGTTCGTAAAAGCAACTTATATCTTTCTAAAGCATCATCCATGAGTAATGAAGTCTCTTTTCTGCATTTTTTAATGAAGAGAGTATCCGCTATATATTTTCCTAATTTATACCCTTCATTAGAGGTTTGTAGTAATTGGTCATAATTAGATTTAGACAAACAATATAAGACTGAATTTTCTAATGCTTGTATACTTCCTACGCTTGCTTCTATTGTCAAGAAACTTCTATAGGACGTAGCAAATGAACCTTGGAAATGAAAATCACTGATATAATCTTCTCCTTCCTTTTCTATGTAAGAACGTAAAACTCCCGTCTCTACAAAACCAATAAATGAACAGACTTGTCCCTGACGTAATAAATATTCTTTCTTTTTCAAAATAACTTCATCGCATTCACCCACCAGCCTTCTAAACAAATCGAGAGAGAGTCCTATTTCCTTGATTATTAAGTTTTCTAATACCATATTTACAGTTTGATGCTACAAAATTACCTAAAAGACTTCAAATCGACGTACTATTTACCAAACAAAAGCATTACTTTTGTAATGAGGTCATAAAACAATGGAAACACAAAGCAGATTGAAGAATCTCACTCGTATCCATATTGTTCCCATTATCTATTACACTCCTTATAAATATCTATTATTTAACATATAGAGCTATCATTACTTGTTACTCAAAACAAGCTTTTACCATAGAAGTAACCCATAAACTCTATAGTAATACTGACCCCTTTTCTTTTACTTCTCACAAAGAAATAACTTTTGCTGCAAATAGAATATAGGTAACGAAGCATTTATCAAACAAATAACTACCTTTGCAGCACAATTACAGATACTTATGTTGAATACTGAAAACATACAATTGCTCATTGATAGCGGAGAAGGCTATAATGTTGAGTTCAAAGTTCGTGTTCCCTCTAAAGTTCGTGAACTGACAGAAGAAATTTGCGCTTTCGCCAATGCAGACGGAGGATACTTACTTATTGGTATAGATGATAACGGACAGATTATAGGCACAAGTTTAGAGAATGACAAACGTTCTGCTATTCAAGGCTCTATCAGTGAAATATCTCCGACGCTTCATTGCGAGTTGTACACCGTGAATATTGAAGATAAAACAGTTTGGGTGATTGATGTTCCATCAGGTAAAGACAAACCTTATATCTTTTCCGGTTCTATCTTTGTACGCGAGGGAGCAAACTCTCAAAAACTTCGTACTGTCGAAGAAATGCGTAGCTTCTTTCAGGAGTGCAACAAAATATTTTTTGATGCTATCCCCTGCTCATGGTTTAACATTTACACTGATGCAGACGAACAAGCGATAAAAGACTTCCGTACGGAAGCACAACTAAGTCCATCGACAGCCGACAAACAGATATTCGAGAATTTGGAACTGTTTACAGATAAAGGTGTAGCAAAAAATGGTGCTGCCATGTTCTTTGGAAAACAACCTGAACGGAAATTTCCGCACGCAATAACAAGATGTGTTCTTTTCAAGGGAACAACCAAAGTATTTATTATTGATGATAAATCTTTCGGTGGTCCACTATACCAGCAATATTTACAAGCAATGACATGGCTGGAAAGCAAACTGCAAGTAGCTTATAAAATTGAAGGAGCAGGGCCGAGAGAAGAAATTTGGGAAATTCCTCTTACTGTATTCAAAGAAGCCATTATAAACGCTTTATCCCATCGTGATTATTACGAACAGGGAGCAACCATTACGATAGAAATGTTCGACGATCGAGTAGAAATTTCAAATCCCGGAGGACTTTTGCCTATTGTAGCTAAAGATTTCGGACACAAGAGCATGACACGTAACCCGTTAATATTTGGTCTGTTTACCCGTATGCATTTGGTTGAAAGGGTTGCATCCGGTATCCCCCGTATGAAGGAAGCTATGAAGGAAGCTAATCTTCCTGAACCTGAATTTCATACGGACGGGATGTTTACGGTAGTGTTTAAAAGGAAGAACAACAGTGACACCGATGGCACTGTAAATGACACTGTAAATGGCACTGTAAATGCAAACGAACAGTCCGTTCTGAATCTGATAAGAAAAGAGGAAGGTTTGAATGCTACGGAAATTTCAAAAAGAATTTTGAAGAGCGTAAGAACCACCAAACGTTATCTAAAATCTTTAAACAATAAAAAGCTCATAGAATTTAAAGGAGCACCGAAAACTGGAGGATATTATATTAAAAAACTTTAATAATACATGATATGATACTAGCAGATATAACTCTCAAAGGATTTAGAAATTATAAAGATGCACATATTAAGTTAGAGAAAAATACACTTATTATTGGGGCAAATGATGTTGGTAAGACAAATTTAATCTGGGCGATGCGATTACTATTAGATAGAAGCCTGTCAGATTATGATATAGAACCACGATCTAGTGATTTTTATGTATTGGAAGAAACTAACTCATTTGTCATATTATTACACTTTACAGATATTACTGAGGAATGTGTTTTGTCTAAACTAAGAGGAAAAATAAGTGATGCTAATGAGATGTATATGTCCTATAATGCATCAAGAGATCCTAATACGGGAAAAATATCCTATACAATAAAAGCAGGAGCTTCCGTTGAACTTTTGTCGGATATTGAAGCACATTATTATCGTAAATATTTAAATATTAAATACATCAGTTGCAGAAGAGACTTGTATGCTTTTATATCTAAAGAAAGAAATTTTTTATTTCAAAATGCCAAAGAGAGCAGGAGCACTCAAGAAGAAGAGGAAGATAATACACTTTTACAAGAGATTAAAACTAAATTACAAGAAGCTAACAATTTAATACCGACTTTACATTACATTTCTAAAGCGACAAACTCAATCAATAGTGAATTAAAAGAAATGTCTATTTACAACAATAATCAAGATGTATATTTTGATACAAATTCTTCAAATATAGACAAATTTATAGACAGTACCTCCGTTTCGTCAAAGACAAATGACACGCCCGTAAATATAGGTGGAGATGGACGATTAAATCAAATTTACTTATCATTGTGGGCAACTAAACATGAAATTGAACGTCCCAAGCTTGAAGAAGTTTCGATTGTATGCATCGAAGAACCTGAGGCTCATTTGCATCCACATCAACAGCAAAAGCTTGCAACTTATTTGAGTAACAAGATATGTGGGCAAATATTCTTAACTAGTCACTCTCCACAAATCACCAGTGAATTTTCTCCAAATTCAATTGTTCGCTTATACAAAACAGAACAATCAGATACCAAAGCTGCATCAAATGGTTGTTCTAAAATTATTGAAGGTTCCATAATAAACTTTGGCTACAGAATGAGCATAATCCCAGCTGAGGCATTTTATGCTGATCAGGTTTGGCTCGTTGAAGGTATCTCTGAAGTTATTTTCTATAAAGCATTATCGAAATTTTGTGGTGTAGATTTATTAAAAAACAACATAAGTATACTAATGGCTAATGGGATTGGATTCTCTACTTTTATCAAAATATTAAATGCCATGAATATACCTTGGAAACTTAGAACAGATAATGATATATTCAAGATACCCAAAAAGAAATATTATAGAATGGCAGGAATGCAGAGAGCCATAAGTATTCTCGAAGATTATAGAGAATTGGATGCATCAGAAAAAAAAAATAATTGAGGAAAACAAGGAAAAACTTAAAGAACTACCAACGAATATTCCTACAAATGAAATAAACACTATTTGCTCCACTTTAAGAAGTATATTAAATAATCATGGAATCTTTCTATCAGAAAAAGATTTAGAGAATGATATGTTCAATAGTCCTATAAAAAATGATTTAATAGAATTTTTCAATGATTTAGAGGAATATGAAATTATCACGGCAATGCAAGAAGCAAAAGGAAATTTCATGTATAATTTCATAAGACAAAAAAGTACATCATTAAGTAAATTGAAGGAACATTCATTAACAAATCTATTAAGATAAAATGACTCCTACAGAACAACAAAAGGCTATATTAGAATGTAGAGAAAATCTTGTCGTCATTGCTGCTCCTGGATCTGGAAAAACATTTGTTTTATCCGAAAAAATAAAAAACGACATTAAGGAACTGCTCGATTATCAAGGAATTATCGCCATATCGTACACAAATAAAGCTTCTTTAGAACTAAAAAACAGAAGCCTAGCAAATGGCATTTCCCCTAAAAGTTCATTTTTTGGTACCATTGATAAGTTTTGTATTCAAGATATAATTATACCATTTGGAAGCCTAATGCAAGAGAAAAAGACTTTCGACAATCTCATAATTCGCTCAATGAACAATTCTGAGCGTTCTCAGCTAGGGCAAGTTGAAAAAAGAGAAAAAATAGAATATAACCATATGGATATAATATTGTCCTTATTAGAAGCAAATATTATATTAATAGAATGTATAGGAATATTAGCTAATTATATCTTTGATAACTCAAAAGCTTGTAGAAGTTACCTAAAATCGAGATACAAATATTTATATGTAGATGAATATCAAGATACTGGGATAGATCAACATTATTTATTTATTAAGTTAAAAAACATGGGTATAATAATGGCTGCTGTTGGGGATGTTAATCAGTCTATTTTTGAATTTTCCGGAAAGAAATCTTATTACCTAAAAAGAATACGACAAGACAAAA
Organism: Parabacteroides sp. AM17-47; assembly: GCF_003434625.1. Taxonomy (NCBI): domain Bacteria; kingdom Pseudomonadati; phylum Bacteroidota; class Bacteroidia; order Bacteroidales; family Tannerellaceae; genus Parabacteroides; species Parabacteroides sp. AM17-47. The sequence goes on along the minus strand of NZ_QTLI01000037.1, from coordinate 7,240 downwards.
CTTTTAGAAGTTTTATACTCAGTCAAAATCATCGTTCACATCAATCTATTGTAAATTACTCCAATAGGTTAATAGATTCTACATGCACAATCACTGATATACCGGAAAAAGACAGGCGGGTATTTTATTTCATTAGTTTAGGAGATGAAAAACATATAGCATCTTTTATTGATGAAAAAATAGCATCTATTATGAATGCATACAATATTGACAAATTCAATAAAATTGCTATACTTTTTAGGAACTCCAAAAATGCTCAATATATCAGTCAAGAGTTAAATACTCCTCATAAAATAGTATCACCAACCAAATTAGATATGCAAATTAGTATTTGGGCATCTATCTTTGCATCCATATTACGTTTCATTTTTAATCCAACAAATCGTTTTATTGATATAGTAGAAACTTACTCTTCTTTCGATAGTTTAAGAAATACACAAAAAAGAAGTTTGCAAAAAAGCAACATTGTTTTAAATGGAATTGTAGATCATGGAGAAATCTGCAATAAAGACTTATTTATAGAAACATCCATTAATATAGCTACTATCCTAATGCCTGAAGCACACAATATTAATGATATAAATCTTTTGAAGGAAGTTGTTTTTGATTCCAAACAACTTGATAGCTATAGGTCTGAAGATTCTAATGAGATAAATTTAATGACCCTTCATAAATCAAAAGGTTTAGAGTTTGATGCTGTAATACATGCTGATTTATATGAATGGGGATTACCTTCAAAAAAGGTGGAAAATAATAATTTTAAGGAACCTTTATATCCAAACTGGGAACAGGATTTGAATTTACACTATGTTGGCATTACAAGAGCAAAAAAAGTTTGTATCCTAATTCGTTCTGAAAAAAGGCATAAGTCAAATGGAGAATTAACAAATGCACAAGATTCAGAATTCATTCAACTACACAATGTTCATAATCTTAGGTTTAATCCTGTTAATGCTATCCCATTTCCTACTCAGCGCTACATGAATGAAGTTAAAGAGAAAGAATTTCCAAGATCATAAATTGAATAACAAAATAATTTATTATATTTGCCCTTAGGAATCGTACCCAAGATACAAACTTGTGTTAAACGGTGCAAAGCTGTGAAAACCTTATTCAAGGGATTAACATCGTAGAAAAGATATAACTTATTGAAAAATAGTGTTATACAAACCGACTTTCGGTTGCTGGTGGCACCACTGAAAATCAAAGGGTTACTCATATGAGTAACCCTTCTTTATTTTTACCTCTCTGCGATATAAACTCCACTAATAATGGCTAAAGCGCCAATACCAGAAGCTATCGTAATAGTTTCTGATAGAAAAATCGCAGAAGTTATCAAGGTGACCAGAGGGACAATGTAAATATAATTGGCTGTTTTTGATGCTCCGAGGGCTCTGACTGCCGTATTCCACATGATATAACAAAGCATTGAGGCGATGACACCCAGAAATAATATATTTAAATATACGATTGGCAGTTTCAATAACTCTAGTTTGATATTTAAAGGGTAGATCGCAAAATAGAAGAAAAGAGAAAGTATCCCATAAAAAAATACTTTTCGTGTAATAAACAAGGTGGGATAAGAACGACTCAAACGCTTTAGGATAAGGCAGTAAAAAGCCCACATCGTAGCGGCAACTAAAGTGAGAAAATCACCAAGTGGATTTACTTTTAAAAGAACACTGCCGTTGAAAACAACTAATCCGACTCCAAATAAGGCAACTAAAGATCCATATAACAGTCCTTTCCTAAGAGATTCTTTATAAAATAGGTGAGACAATACCGTTGTAATGATCGGTGCTGTACAGATCAATAATGAAACGTTGGAAGCCAATGTGATGCCCAATGCCGTATTCTCCGCTATGAAGTATAGGGAGCCACCACATAATCCAGACAAGAACAATAAGAATTCATCTTTTACGCAATTAGCCCACAACCGTCGATGCGCTATAGTCAAAATACAAAAATACGCAAGTACGAAACGGTATAACAATATCTCAACCGGTGATAATCCTGTATTAATCAGTATTTTTGTGGAGACAAACGTTGTTCCCCATATAATGACTGTCAATATGGCGATACTATGATACAGAAGATCTTTACTTTTAAACATAATTGTGTTAGAATTAGATTTTTATTTGCTGCAAAGTTATTTAAAGAAGATTGTTTTCCTATATGTCAATCTTAAATACGATAATTTTCCTATTTTTGTCCTGTTTTGCATTCTATAATTCTAATTCGGGGATATTAAATCAAATAAAACAGGAAAAAAAACTATGGCACTACTTGATGAGACAGATATTGAAATTCTTCATTCTTTGCAAAAGGACGCGAAGATCAATGCAAAAGAGCTTTCTGAGAAACTTCATATCTCCAAGACTCCTATTTACGAACGAATCAAACGTTTAGAAAACGAAGGATATATAAAAGGATATGTGGCATTGGTCGACAATAAAAAAATAGGATTACCCTTGATCATTTTCTGTAATGTATCTTTAGCTGTACACGATGATGAGCATATCGAACGCTTCAAAGAAGAAATACGGAATATCGATGAAATAATGGAATGTTACTCGACGGGAGGTATTTATGATTTCTTTGTCAAAGTGGTTCTTAAGGATTTAGATGCCTATAATCAATTTGTGTTCGAGAAATTAACCAAGGTTCATGGCATCGTGAAGATGCAAAGCTCTTTTGTACTTAATGAAATCAAGAATACTACAGTTTTGAATATACCCAAAAATAGTTGATTGAAGCTTAATGTCGCAGTATTATATAAAATGTCTCTTTTTTACTATAGAATTGATTAGGGGTTATTTACCTTTGCCCCGATAAATTAAATTCTATAAGATGCAGTCATTTAAAATAATAAAGCCTATTCATATATTAACTCCTTATGTGAGATATTATTGGATACTGGAAGATGGCGCGGATGTTTCTGTATCTGAACGGACTTTACCAACGGGCTGCATACAATTAGTATTTCATAGGGGTAAAAGGCTTTTATTAGTAGGAAAAAAAGAATCGCAGCCTCAAGCGTTCATCTGTGGGCAATGCCTCAACTTTTCAGATGTGATGTCAGCCGGAAAGATTGAAATGATCACGGTTGTTTTTCAGCCGTACGCGGCAAGAGCCATCCTTCAACTTCCCCTTAAGTTCTTTTATGGAGAACTTATAGCGGTGGATGCTATAGAAGATTTGGAATTATCAATATTATCCAGAAAAGTGATAGAGGCTGATGATCATGAAACTTGCATCCGCTTGATCGAGCAGTTTTTGATTCACCGTCTTTATAGGTTTGAAGGCTATGAATATAATTTAAAGCGAATATCCGCAGTCTTCCATCAAATAAATGAACAAGCGAAAACTAATATTTCTGAGTTATCTGAAACCGCATGCCTGAGTTCTAAACAGTTCAACCGCATTTTCTTAGATTATGTAGGAGCTACGCCCAAAGAGTTTCTTCGTATCGTTAGGATGCAACGGGCTTTATTTAAGGTACAACAGAATCCATCCATTTCATTCGCTCAATTAGCTTATGAATGTGGGTTTTCAGATCAGTCACATATGATAAAAGAGTTTAAGCTGTTTTCCGGCTATACACCCACGGAGTATCTTTCCTTATGCGCTCCTTATTCTGATTATTTCTCGGAGTGATCAAGATGTCCTTTTTCTTCTATCCTATAGATACGATACGCTCTACTTTTGTGATGTCTTCGCGAGGACATTAACAGTAACTATAAAAAGAAAACAAAATGAACAATTTAATTGCTTTTTTCGAGATTCCAACTGTAGACTTTTATCGAGCGATCGATTTCTATGAAACTATTTTGGGACTAAAATTATCGGTTTCCGAATGTGAGACAGAGAAGATGGCCTGTTTTATCGAGCAAGGAGAAGCGGTTGGGGCTTTGTTCTACGCTCCTAGTTATCAACCTTCGCCGGATGGTATCTTAATCCATTTTAATAGCCAAGATATCGAGGACACTTTATCTAAAGTATTGGATAAAGGGGGTAAAATTATTATACCCAAGACAAAGATTGAAGCGGAAAATAAAGGATACTTCGCCGTTTTAGAAGATAGCGAAGGAAATCATGTCGGTATCTACGAAAAATAAGTATCTTTGGCCAAGATATCCCTACAATATATAATATGAAAGAAAATAAGTATGATGATGAACGCTTTTTCGGTCAATACAGTCAGATGTCTCGCTCTGTACAAGGGCTGAGAGGAGCAGGAGAATGGCATGAGCTAAAGAAGATGTTGCCTGATTTTAACGGAAAGCGTGTATTGGATTTAGGGTGTGGTTTTGGCTGGCATTGTCGATATGCCATAGAGCGAGGGGCGACCTTCGCTTTAGGCATTGACCTTTCTGGGAAGATGTTAGACAAGGCACGGGAGATAAATCCCTCCCCGTTGATCGAATATAAAAGAATAGCAATCGAGGATTTTGATTTTGCTCCAAATTCTTTTGACATCGTGATCAGCTCCTTGACATTCCATTATCTCGAGTCGTTCGATACGGTTTGTACAGAGGTATATAAATGTTTAACGCAAGAGGGTGTCTTTGTCTTCTCTGTGGAACATCCCGTTTTTACTGCTTATGGCAATCAAGATTGGATTTACGATTCGGAAGGGAAACCTGCGCATTGGCCGGTGGATCATTATTTTCAAGAGGGAATCCGGCATGCTCGTTTTTTGGGAGAGGATGTAACCAAATATCATAAGACACTTACGACTTACGTGAACGGATTGATCAAGGCGGGTTTCTGTATCACCCATCTGGTGGAGCCTCAACCGGACGAATCGATGCTGGATACGGTTCCCGGGATGCGAGACGAACTTCGCCGTCCGATGATGTTGCTTATCGCCGCTCGAAAGAATTAAAAAAAAGCGTATCTTTGTGGCTGAAAAGATGTCTTTTCCGTGTGCTTGCTAAACCACGTATTAAAAACAAGAAAGATATGAAACAACAAGATGCCGCTTTGGTATGCTTCTCGGGTGGACAAGATTCCACGACTTGCCTTTTCTGGGCGAAGAAGCATTTTTCACGTGTAGAGGCCGTATGCTTCACATACGGACAGAAACATTCCTTGGAAATAGAGGTCGCTCGAAAGATCGCCGCGGATGCGGACGTACCTTTTCAGTTATTGGACGTATCGCTTATCAGCCAGTTAGATCCCAATTGCTCGCTTACGAATGCGAGCATAGAGATGGATCAAGAGAAGCCGGAGGATAGCTATCCGAATACGTTTGTGCCCGGCCGTAATATGGTATTCCTTACTTTCGCCGCTATCTTAGCCCGTGGTAAGGGGATTTATCATTTGGTAACGGGTGTCTCCGAGGCTGATTATAGTGGTTATCCGGATTGCCGGGATACGTTCGTGCGTTCTCTTAACGTAACATTAAATCTGGCGATGGATGAGCAATTCGTAATTCATACCCCGCTTATGGACCGGGATAAGAGCGAAGTCTGGGAATTGTCGGACGAGCTGGGCGTCTTTGATCTAGTACGTACGCAGACGCTGACTTGCTATAACGGTGTTATGGCTGAGGGATGTGGGCATTGCCCCGCTTGCAAACTTCGCAAGGACGGATTGGAGAAATACCTGAAAAGGAAAGAAGAGAATCAAAAGTAAATTTAAAGAAATGGACGAGAGAAAACAAGAAGGAGAGTTGCACTTATTAGGTGGCTCTACCGTATATAAACAAGATTACGCTCCGGAGGTATTGGAGGCATTTACGAACAAGCATCAAGGAAATGATTATTGGGTACGGTTTAATTGCCCGGAATTCACCAGTCTCTGCCCGATTACCGGACAACCGGATTTCGCTACGATTCATATCGATTATATCCCCGACGTGAAAATGGTAGAGAGCAAGAGCTTGAAGCTTTACTTATTCAGCTTCCGCAACCATGGGGCGTTTCATGAGGATTGCGTGAATATTATCATGAAGGACTTGATAAAATTAATGGATCCGAAATATATCGAAGTTACTGGTATATTCACACCGAGAGGCGGTATAAGTATTTATCCGTATTGCAATTACGGTCGTCCGAACACCAAGTTTGAGCAGTTGGCCGAGAAAAGATTATTTGATCATAATCAATAAGATTTCTGACAAATCGTTATCTGTTTCGGCAAAAAACGGTATATTTGCAGCAAGAAATGTTAACTAACTAATAAATCATTTTAGACCATGAACAAAAGATTGCTTACAGTTGCGGCTTTCGCTTTAGCGGGTTGCGTCACTATTGTCGCTCAAGACAAGAAAAAAGAGTTCAAGATGCCTACAGGTTATGCGGGTATCACGCATGAGATGTCCGAGTTTTACGAACCTGTTCCGCCGGTAGTCACTCCGGGTACAGATTTAAAAGGTGGAGGTTTCACGGCTCCTTCCGACGCTATCGTTTTGTTTGACGGCAAGGATCTTTCCGCTTGGGAGAGCGTAAAGGGCGGTGCCGCCGAATGGGATGTGCATGATGGTGTATTTACCGTAAACAAGAAGAAGGGTGACATCCAGACCAAACAGAAATTCAACGATTTCCAGATGCACATCGAGTGGCAGGTCCCGACGAATATTACCGGCGAGAGCCAGTCGAGAGGTAACAGCGGTATTTTCCTACAAGGGATGTATGAGGTTCAAGTGTTAGACTGCTACAATAACCCGACTTACGTGAACGGCCAGACTGGTAGTATCTACAAACAATCCATTCCTTTGGCCAATGCCATGCGTAAACCGGGCGAATGGAACGTATACGATATCATTTATACCGCCCCCACTTTCAAGGAAGATGGTTCTTATCGCACGCATCCAACCGTAACGGTTATCCAGAACGGCGTGGTTTTGCAGAACCATACGACGATATTGGGTACGACAGAGTGGATCGGTTTCCCGCAAGTGAAGAAACATGGCGCAGGCCCTATCATCCTGCAGAGCCATGGCGATCCTAGCGAGCCGATCAGCTTCCGTAATATCTGGATTCGTGAGCTATAAGAGAAACGTGTTGATTGTAATAAGAAGGGATGGACTTGATATTAAGTTCATCCCTTTTTCGTTAAATAACAGGCTGGTTTTATATGAGAGAAACATTTTTTTCTATAGCACGAAATTTTAGTTTTTATAATCGAAACAAAAGTTTTCCAATGGAGAAACTCTAGTTTCCTGCTGAAAAAACTTTAGTTTTTCGATAATGATGTCTTTTCCTGATTTATCTAGACACTTTTTTTGTTTATA
>NZ_QTLI01000036.1:0-30104 GCF_003434625.1 Parabacteroides sp. AM17-47 | reverse complement strand
ACATTTTTAGAATGAAAGGGGGAGTTTATCGAATGCTTACGATTTACCCAAGGCACCCTCTAAGAATTACGAGGGACGTATCACCCAAGGAGCGGCGGCCGTATTATTGATGAGGCTCTATTTTAACGCGTCTTGGTACATCAATATACCGATGTGGGAACAGACCGGAGCGCTTTGCGAACGGATTATCAACGGAGAGTTCGGCACTTACTCTCTCACCTCGGAATGGACCGATTTATGGAACGCAGGCAATCAAGATTGTCCGGAATTAATCTGGTCTTATCCCCAGTCCCGGCAAGTAGGATATGACGATTTTTACTATCTGTTTTTTATGCACTACCAAGCGCCCGAACGATTCGGCTGTGGCAAGGATTTGCCGGCGGCCTATAATGGTTGTCACCTCAGTCCCTCTTACGATCCATCCGGCAAGCCCTACCCTTATACGTTAGGACGCACGTTTTCCAAATTTCCTGATACGGATCTCCGGAAGAAGAACTTCAAGGTACTCTCACAAGGCATTTACGAGGGATTATTCCTCTTCGGACCCCAACAGATATACAATAGCGACCAGCTTCAGTATGGCGCCGAGGAATGGGGAAACTACCCCCTCATTTTCATAGATCAAGTAGCACGTTATTCCGACCATCTATCCGATACGGAAAAGAAAGCGCTCACAGATAAACAATTATCTTCCGATACGCCGTGGATCATACAAGATAAAAGATTCACCTCCCTCGCATCCAATATCAAGACCGGCGAGGAGAATACAGGTATCCGTATCGTGAAATATCCGCTTTATCCATCCGGAGACGTGGGGCTGATGGCGAATAATCTGGTAGTGTTACGGCTAACAGAGGTTTATTATACGCTGGCGGAAGTTTCCTTTCGTCTGGGTAATCCAGCCAAGGCCGAGGCGATCTTGAACCAGATACGCAAACGATACTATGCGCCGGAAGACTGGGAACAAGTACGCTATCCGGAAGATGGCTCCGTCCTTACCGCACAGGAATTATTGGATGAATGGGGACGTGAATTTCTAGCGGAGAAACGAAGACGTACCGATTTAAACCGGTTCGGCCTATTCACGACCGGTATCTGGTGGGATAAGCAACCCTCCGATAGTTATCGCCGGTTCTATCCGATACCTGCCCGGGCGATATCGGCCAATCCCTTATTGAAACGCTCGGAAGGATATATCTATTAACCGTTTAATTCACCCTATGCAAATCAAGATATACATATCATTCTTAATAACGGCTCTGTTCCTTTGCGTCCCGCATACACGGGCCCAAGAGATCGAGGTTCCCATCACCTTGAATGAACATGGGACTCAATTAAGGGATGTATTGCGGAAAATAGAGCAACAATCCCCTTATCTTTTCCTATACAACGAGACTCAGTTGGATATGAAACAGAAAATCAATGAGAAAATAACCTCGCCGGATATCCGTAAAATACTAGACCGGCTATGCGGACCGATCGGGATACGCTATGAGATCATGGACGTACAAATCTTGTTGATGCCTAAGATCGATACAGGGAAGCCCAAGCCCTATCCAGTCCCGGTTACGGGTTATATCACGGATGAGAAAGGGTCTCCCATGGAATTTGTCTCGGTAATCGACCTTCTTTCCGGTAAAGGAGGACTAACGAATGAGGAAGGGTATTTCCGCTTCTTTACGGATAAGGATTCGTGCCGGCTACAAATCTCCCATCTGGCCTATAAGCCGGAGCTAAGGACGGTAGGGCCCGATAACCGTCATTTACAGATCCAATTGATACCGGCCGTCTTTAATTTGGACGAGGTAGTAGCGATCGGCTACGGAACCTTGGCACGCAAGGAGCTGACATCAGCCGTGGGTTATGTATCCTCGGAACGGTTCTTATCCGGGAAGGTCAACAATCCCATCCAAGGCATCAAAGGATTGATCGCCGGAATGAGCATCTCGGGATCTTCCTTGTCCGATATAAACTCGATACCGGATATACAGATACGGGGCGCCGGGTCTATTTTGGCCGGAAACAATCCGCTAGTCGTGGTAGATGGGGTACCCGGAGTATCCTTGAATAGTTTATCACTAGCCGAAATCGCCTCCATATCGGTATTAAAAGACGGATCTTCCGCCGCCATTTACGGATCGAACGGGGCTAACGGAGTGATCTTGATAACGACCAAAAGCGGTAAAAGCTCGGATAAGTTGCAGGCCAATTACCAAACCTACCTAGCGGCCGCTCACGAATATAATAGACCTCGTGTCCTTTCGCCCGAAGCCTTTGTAGCAGCCGGGAGAGACGCTGATCTAGGGTACCATACGGATTGGCAAGCCGCTTTGATACGTTCCTGCCCCTTGGAACAAAATCATGATTTATCCATTCAAAACGGATGGAAAAGCGGGGCGTTCCGTATCTCCATGAATTACAGGGACGGACAAGGGTTAGACATCGTATCCTCCCGCCGGGAGTACGCCTTACGTACCCATATCAGCCAAAACCTCCTCTCCGGCTATCTGGAGTTAACCGTATCGCTCGCTTACAAAAAACAACATTTGCGCCTAGGTAACCATACAGCTTTCCAACAGGCGATGCTAGCCAATCCTACCGCCCCGATCTATACCGATGAGGAGGAGACGGAGTATCTCTATCCTTCCGGTTTCGAGCGGGATAATCCCGTAGCCTCACTAAAAGAGGAAAACCGGCAACAAGAGAACCAGTTTATGACCGGCTCGCTAACCGCACGGATCAACTGGAGCAAACCTTTTTACTCCACCATTATGCTCGCCGAGAACCGGGAAGAGAGTGAGGAAAATGTCTATTGGACCTCACGGGCCAAAGAATCCGTAGACAATAACCGGAAAGGGCGAGCGGATCGTACCTCTTCCAAATATGTAAACCGGACGCTAGACTGGACGAATCATTACGATAAAGCGTGGGACCAGCACACGGTCAAAGCGATGATAGGCTATTCATTCCAACGTTGGGATCATTCGGGAATGAACGCCGGAAATGCCGACTTTCCTACCGACTTCTTCACATGGAACAACATAGGCACCGGTTCTTACCTTACCGATGGAAAAGCGACTTTAAGCTCATTCAAGAATTCCAGCAAGTTGATCAGTGTCTTTGCCCGGTTTAATTATTCCTACCGGGACTTATTGATGCTTTCCGCTTCGTTTCGCAGGGAAGGTTCCAGTAAATTCGGGGCGAATCATAAATGGGGCAACTTCCCTGCCCTTTCGGGTGGTATACGCTTGAGCGAGTTACCCGCCTTCCAAACGGAATGGTTGGACGATCTTAAATTCAGGGTTGGTTACGGGGTATCGGGCCGCCATAATTTCTCCCCTTACCAATCGCTAGAGACGTACGCCGGAGCGGGTAAAGTCATGGTAGATGGCAAATGGATACAAGTATTCGGACCTAGCAATAACCCCAATCCGGATTTACGCTGGGAAAAAAGCCTGCATACCAACATAGGCGCCGAGGCGATCTTATTCAACTCCCGCCTCATGCTCTCCTTGAATCTATTCAAACGTACGACAAAAGATCTCCTGTTTGTTTACAACGCGATCAAGCCTCCCATGATCCATGACAATATCACGACAAACGTAGGTACTATCGACTCCAAGGGATTGGAATGGGAAATGAACTGGCTACCCGTGCGTACCAAGAACTTTCAATATTCGGCAAGCCTCACCGGTAGCCTATTGAGCAGTACGCTGAAAAGCCTTTCCAACAACCAGTTCAAGCTAGGCTATACCTATCTGTATGATCTTCCCACCCCCGGATTACCCGGCCCGGCTATCCGCTTGGAGGAGGGAAAGCCAATCGGCTCCTTTTTCGGTTGGCGCTATGCCGGAACCGACGCCGAGGGTAATATCTTGGTATGGAGCAAAGACGGGAGAAAGATCCCGACCACGGAACGAACCGAGGAAGACAAGAATTTTACCGGCAACGGCGTACCGAAAGTGCAGCTCTCTTTCAGCCATACGTTTACTTGGAAGAATTTTGATTTACGATTGTTTTTCACCTCTTGGCTGGGGTACGACCTGTTGAATCTGAAACAAATGTACTACGGGCTACAAAACGTACCGGTTACCAATCTTTTAGAAGACGCTTATACCCGTAACGACGCCATCAAGGGAGACAAGATCTATTGCGATTATTTTCTTGAGAACGGTAATTTCCTGAAATTAGAAGAATTGACCTTGGGATATAAAATTCCTCTCCCAGACAATAAATGGATTCAATCGTTACGCTGCTATTTCTCGGTAAATAATGTATTTACGCTTACCGGATATACCGGAGGCGATCCCGCTAATATCAACGTGAATGGCGTAGAACCCGGTATCGAGACCACTTCCATCTATCCTGTAGCCCGTACCTTCACGCTGGGATTATCCGTCCAATTCTAAAGACCTCCACTGCAAGCCGGGTTGCAGTAACACAACCCGCAAGGCTCTATCCGGGAAACCTGTAGTCAATATTTATTTTGTACGAAAAGCAAGCGCAAAAGGAACAACCTAATCAGTTAATTCCTAACTTTGTGAGCCTAAACAGTAGAAAACATGGTACAAAGATTCGATTACTTAGTGATAGGCTCAGGAATCGCCGGTATGAGTTTCGCTCTGAAAGTAGCCAATGAAGGCAAGAGCGTAGCACTTATCTGTAAAGCCGGACAAGAAGAAGCCAACACATATTTCGCGCAAGGAGGTATCGCTTCCGTAACCAACTTGAAAGTAGATAATTTCGAGAAGCACATAGAAGACACGATGATCGCCGGCGATTGGATCAGCGACCGGGCAGCCGTGGAGAAAGTCGTGCGCGAGGCCCCTGCCCAGATCGAGGCGCTTATCCGATGGGGAGTTAATTTCGATAAGAAAGAAAGCGGAGAATTCGATCTGCATAAAGAAGGAGGACACTCCGAGTTTCGTATCCTGCACCATGCCGACAATACGGGAGCCGAGATACAGACGAGCTTGATAGAAACGGTAAACAACCATCCCAACATCGCCGTATTCACGAACCATTATGCGGTAGAGATTATCACCCAGCACCATATGGGCATTATCGTCACCCGCCATACCCCCGGTATCAAATGTTTCGGTGCCTATGTATTGAACGAGGATACGGGCGAGGTACATACTTTCTTGTCAAAGATAACCGTTATGGCGACAGGCGGTTGCGAGGCCGTTTACCGGAATACGACAAACCCGCTGGTAGCTACCGGAGACGGTATCGCCATGGTTTACCGCGCGAAAGGCTCCGTAAAAGATATGGAGTTTATCCAGTTCCACCCGACCGCCTTGTATCATCCGGGCGACCGTCCCTCTTTCCTCATCACCGAGGCGATGCGCGGATATGGAGCTGTATTGAGAAACCTTGGCGGCGAGGAGTTCATGCATAAATATGATCCCCGTCTTTCCTTGGCTCCCCGTGATATCGTAGCCCGTGCGATCGATAGCGAGATGAAACAACGGGGTGAAGACCATGTCTATTTGGACGTGACGCACAAAGATCCGGAAGAGACGAAGAAACATTTCCCCAATATCTATAAGAAATGCCTCAGCTTAGGGATCGATATCACGAAAGATTACATCCCGGTAGCCCCTGCGGCCCATTATTTATGTGGAGGTATCAAGGTAGACTTAAACGGGCAATCCAGCATCCGTCGCCTATATGCGATCGGAGAATGTTCTTGTACCGGCCTGCACGGTGGTAACCGCTTAGCTTCAAACTCATTGATCGAGGCAGTTGTATATGCCGACGCCGCGGCGAAACACTCATTAAGCGTCATGGATCGCTATGAGTTTAACCAAGATGTACCGGAATGGAACGATGAGGGAACGATCACCAATGAAGAGCGTGTATTGATCACCCAAAGCATGAAAGAGGTAAACCAGATCATGGAAGCGTATGTAGGTATCGTTCGTAGTAACACACGTTTGATCCGTGCGTGGAACCGTCTGGACATTTTATATGAGGAGACAGAGAGCCTTTTCAAACGTTGTAAAGCATCCCGTGAATTATGCGAGTTGCGTAATATGATCAATGTAGGTTATTTGATCACTCGTCAAGCGATGGAACGGAAAGAGAGCCGGGGATTACATTATACGATTGATTACCCACCGATTAAATAATTGAAAATTGAGAATTGAAAATTGAGAATTACTAACTATGTTAATTCTCAATTTTCAATTCTCAACTTTTAATTATCAATAGTTCTGTTTCATCGGTTCGAAATAAGCTTGCGGATGAGCGCATGCCGGACAGTTAACCGGAGCTTTCTTGCCCTCGAATACGAAACCACAGTTGCGACATTGCCACAAGATAGCCTCAGCTTTCTCAAATACCGTACCTGTTTCTACATTATTCAATAACTTACGGTAACGATTCTCATGCTCTGCCTCTACCTTAGCGATCATCTTGAAAGCTACAGCGATAGCGGGGAAACCTTCTTCCTCTGCGATCTTAGCGAACTCAGGATACAATTCAGCCCACTCCTCATTCTCACCAGCTGCCGCGGCTGCCAAGTTCTCAGCGGTTGTTCCGATTACGCCCGCAGGATAAGAAGCGGTAATCTCAACCATTCCACCTTCCAAGAATTTAAAGAAACGTTTAGCGTGTTCCTTCTCTTGCTCGGCTGTTTCCATGAAAACACCTGCGATTTGCTCGTAACCTTCTTTCTTGGCTACGCTAGCGAAAAATGTGTAACGACTTCTTGCCTGAGATTCTCCGGCGAATGATTTCAATAAATTCTGCTCGGTACGTGTACCTTTAATACTTTTTTCCATAATGCTAATTTTATGTAGTAAATTAATGAGTCTGTTTTGTATATCGTTTTTCTTATGACCGATCAAAAGTAAGAATTTGTTTCCAAACATCGATTACGCAAACATTAAATAATATCTATCTCTCAATAGATATCACTTATTTATCAAGGAAAAACTTCTCCTCCTTTATACTATGAAACAACAAATCCTCCTAAATTGTTTACACAAAACCGGAATGCGTCTTTAGATTTTTTGCATCTTCTTTATTTTATTAACTTTGCATCCTCAAATCAAACAGGCAAGAAGAAAAATGAAGAACAAATTTGATTTTCAGCCCAAACTCTTTACGGCGCTGAGAAATTATTCCAAAGAGAGGTTCATGACGGATCTCATGGCGGGTATAATTGTCGGCATAGTTGCCCTACCACTCGCCATCGCTTTTGGTATCGCCTCCGGGGTAAGTCCGGAGAAAGGGTTGATCACGGCTATTATCGGTGGATTCATTGTCTCCCTTTTAGGAGGCTGCAACGTACAGATCGGCGGACCTACCGGAGCGTTTATCGTGATCGTTTATGGCATTATACAGAACTTCGGTATCGAAGGGCTTGCCATCGCTACCGTCATAGCGGGTATTATTCTGGTATTGATGGGCGTGTTGAAGCTCGGTACCGTGATTAAGTTTATCCCCTACCCGATTGTCGTAGGTTTCACGAGTGGTATCGCTATCACTATCTTCACGACACAAATGAAAGACTTATTTGGATTGACTATGGATAAAGTCCCCGCCGATTTCATCTCTAAATGGATCGCATATTTCGGGGCGTTCGATACGGTTAACCCTTGGGCATTCGTTATCGGTATCATTAGTATCCTGATCATTACGTTAAGTCCGAGGCTAACGAAGAAAATTCCGGGTTCCTTGATCGCTATCGTCATCATGACGATCGTTGTTTACATTATGCGTAATCATTTGGGTATTACAGGTATCGAGACGATTGGAGACCGGTTTACTATTAACGCTTCCTTGCCAGCCCCGGCTCCGATCACGTTTAATATGGAAACTATCAACTTATTGCTTCCCTCCGCCTTTACGATCGCTATCCTTGGGGCTATCGAGTCTTTATTATCCGCTACGGTAGCGGATGGTGTGACAGGCGACAAGCATAATTCGAATACGGAACTAATCGCCCAAGGCGCGGCGAATATCATCGTTCCTATTTTTGGCGGTATTCCCGTGACCGGCGCCATCGCCCGCACAATGACCAATATAAATAATGGTGGACGAACTCCGGTTGCCGGTATTATTCACGCCATCGTATTATTATTGATCTTGCTTTTCCTCGGACCGCTTACCAAACACATTCCAATGGCTTGTCTGGCTGGCGTATTGATCATCGTATCCTATAATATGAGTGAGTGGCGTACGTTCCGTTCCTTGATGAAAAACCCGAAAAGCGACGTATCCGTCTTGTTGGTGACTTTCTTCCTGACGGTTATCTTTGATCTTACGATCGCTATCGAGATCGGTCTTTTGATCGCCATGTTATTCTTTATGCGCCGTGTGGCCGAGACCACGCATGTATCCGTCACCACGGATGAGATCGATCTTTCCGACGAGGGCGAGATTCATCATGACGAGGAAGTCCTCTCCCTGCCTAAAGGTGTAGAGGTATACGAGATCGATGGTCCGTTCTTTTTCGGCGTAGCGAATAAGTTCGACGGCATCATGAAAAGTATGGGAGATAAACCGAAAGTCCGCATCATCCGTATGCGTAAGGTTTCGTTCATAGATTCTACCGGTCTGCATAACTTGGAAAGTCTTTTCCGTCTTTCCGAGGCAGAGCATATCCATATGATACTTTCCGGGGTCAATGAACATGTACACCGTGTATTGACAAAATCCGGATTCGATAAGAAGATTGGCGCAGAAAATATTTGCAGTAATATCAATGAGGCGGTAGAGAAAGCGAAAGCTGCCGTACAAGACTAAGATACTATCAGACAGTGGGAGACGCAGCATGCTGCGTCTCTACAACTGGATATTTATTCCGGTAAATAATACCAGTCCTCTGGTAAGACAGCTTCCTTTATTTTACGGCAGGAAACCCCGACCTCCAAGGCCTCGCCCATATAATCCTCGAAATACAAAACACGTAATTCGTGGAAACCAGCGTCTAACGCTACCTTTCCTTTCGCTATACGAGCATTATGAGAGCCATCATTATCAACAATAGCTTTACCGTCTATAAATAGTTTGGAACCATCATCCGAATACGTATAAAAGCGATATACACCTTTTTCAGGGATATTTATCAACGTACGGAACTCATAAGCGAAATGATCCTTGGCCGGAGCCTCCTGAATGGAGATATTTTTCATCGTACCCTCTTTCACTTTTGTCCCGGAAGCGATCTGATCCGTATGTTTAAACTTGCCTTCATAATAGGTATAAGCTACCCCGTGCTTTTTAGGTTTTACCGTTTTGGCGGGTAAGAATTCCATCGTTTCCTCATCCTTAGAGGTCAGGCCAGACGGATAATAATACGTATATTCCTTTCCGGACGAGGTACGAATCCATGAATCAAACTCAAACTTGCCCTCACGCAATTCAATGATACGGCCACCCCGCTCGAAATCTCCATAAGCGTCCCATCCGGATACACGCCCGAAAGCTAGCCCCACGTTATATAACATTCCTATATAATCGTTATCATGATCGTGCCCGGCGAAAGTAGCCATCACATCCTTCATTTCCACCAAGGAAGCGAAGAAGCCCGTGTTGATCTTAGGAGAGGCGATTCCCTCTTCTTTCTGTCCTAATGTAGTCTCCGCCCCAACGATCTCATTATATTCCAACAGAGGAATATGGAAAAAAGCCAAGGCTGGCAACGGTTTGCCGCCATTTTCCTTGGTATAGCGCATACTTTGCTCACGATACCAATGGATCTGGTCGAAATGAATCCAATCATACGTGCCATAATCCTTCAGCGTAGGATAATCGTTGGAGTCGATACAATACAATAAGGCCGCCGGTTTCTTTCCGTCCGAACTGTAGACCGGTACCACATAGTTTCCGGCTCCATGGATATCACCCGGTCCCTTCTCGCCCATAAAATAAGGTGATTTACTAAGCATGGCATAAATCTCGTCCTTGGAGACGATCTCCGCGTCATGATTTCCCATCATGACCGTAAACGGTATCTTGGCCTCCTCAAAGATCCCGATCACCGACTTCCATCCTTCCAAACCGGGGTTTGCTGTCACCACGTCGCCCGTCAGCATTGCCACATCCGGATTCTCCGCCTTTAATACGGATTGTATCGTAGCGACTGTCTTAGCGCATTTAGATGATTTCTGATCCCAATGAATGTCTGTAAATTGGACGATCTTGAATTTCCCATCCTTGAAAGCAAGCTGTTTTTGCGCGAATAAGCTCATCGGGGCACAAAAGCACAACAAGGCTATCGCTAATAAAAAAGTCTTTTTCATGTTCTTCGATTTAGTAATTGGGGGCTAAGTTATAAAAAAAAGAGAGCGATGTATAAAAACAGGCTCTCTTCCTTATGTTAAATGCCACAATGAAACCCTTGCTGTCAAACAAAAGCTATATACATATCCGCAAGCCGGGTTTTCCTGTCAAAATGCGGGATCTCTTTTACTATTTTCTCACAATCCTCAAGGCTCATTCCTCCTTTAGGTTCCCCCCAGTACCAAAGTTTAGGGGTATTCTGTTTTTTACTTGTTGACTCCATAATTCTCGTTGTTTTTATCGTAAGACAGGAAACGCTCAAATACCCCTATCCTCAAAATATATAAAAGATTAAAATAATGTGAATTTATATCCAACCGACAACCCCAATTTCAAATCCCGGTCATTGACACAATTCTGGAAATAGTTCACTCCCACATAAAATCTTTTTACCTCTATACCGGCCGCCGCCGTAGCTCCCAGATTCCAATATTCACCACTACCGGTGTAAGCACCCGCATTTAATCGGAGATTCACTTTATCGCTCAACGGAATATGAAAAGAAGCATACACGGGTACAAAAAAATCAATATTCCAATCATCTCCATATGAAAACGAATTCCCTGCGGTATGCAGCAACAATCCCGTTTGTATAGAAAACAACCGTGATTGTGGAAAGTTTATATACGCCCCCGTCTGAAGCCCCCATCCATCTCCTCCTAGTATTCCGGTACGAGCTTCTATATCAGCGGCCTGCGATCGACCAAAAGATAAAAGCAATATTAACAGAACAAACAACTTCTTCATTACTTACAAGGTATTAATATTAATATTTAGATTGAATAAAAGTTCGACATATCATGATATAGAACTCCCATTCAATCTAAATATTGCTTCTATATCATTATTCGGCTCCAAGTTAGTGTATTCCGAATATAGCGTCTTTTATGACGATCGAATCTTCCGAATTCTCTATATTATATAAAATACCTTCCATCTTCCCTTCAATATAAGGGGTACCACTTCCCTCATGAAAACGAATACTATCCACTTGTATCCGAAATGAAGATTTCAGTGGATGATACACTATTTTAGCGTCATCTTTCGTGATCCTAACAGTAGATTCTATCTCTTCATTCAATAATTTACCCTTATCGATCAGATATTCTCCTTCTCTCAATGGAATCAATGAGATCCTCAGCATAGGATAAGGATAGTCAGAGATATGCACTCCTAATGGTATCTCCCAATAGAAACCGCTTAAATCGGTATTTACCTCCTGCCAAAAATTTCCATGATCAATGAAAGAATGAGAGTTCGACTGATTAGCTATAGAAATATCTTGACTATTCACCTTTCCTTCAAAGTACCCCAAATAGTAAGGAGTTTCTTCAAAAGAAGTATCCTCATCCTTGTCACAAGAAACGAATGAGAATAGTAAAAGAATGAATAAAGAAAAGATGAAACCTGCCATCATTCCTTTTTTAGCTTCATCCCAGTAAAGCATAGAGATATTCCGTTTTTCAGTTGTTGATTCCATAATGACTATTGTTTTCTTATAAGACAGGAAACCATCAAATACCCCTATCCTCAATGTATATAAAAGATCACAATAAAGTAAACCGTATTTTATTATTTCTATTTTACACAAAAAGACATTAATTATATTTTTACATATAGCCTATTACAATATATTCACTACATTTGAAATATTAATCAACATAAAATATAAGCCATGCAAAAATCATCATTTAATAAACTTAGCATTTTACTATTTATTATAGTAATTCTATCTTCTTGTAATAAAGATAATGGCATAGAAGAGATTAGTGAATCATATATTGAAATAAAAGTGCTTAGAATTAGCAAAGATAACACAAAAACACCTATTTATAATGCAATAGCATACATTTATTATGATATAGCACCTATTGATCTCGCAAATTACACAGATAAAGGGAATGGTATATACTCTAATGGTAAAAATACAATTATACCTAATCAAGTAAAAAGAACAAATATAGATGGCTATCTAGAAATAAAACCAGAAGAAACTATTCATTCTATTACAGTTTTCATCCATGACACTAATAGTAATATGATTTCTCACTCATATTGGTCAAACCGTCAAAATCAAATAAAAGAAACTATTACATTTTATTACTAATTATATTTAAGATATGAAGTAAATAGTTATTTATAAACTATTTACTTCATATTTAGCTTATTCATATAAGCATATCCATTAATACATTTTCAAAGGAGCCAACTCTATTTTATAATAACCATTATAATATTTACTATTTAATGGAATTGAATATGCCGTATCTCTACGTCCTGCATATTCAATCCAATCACCAGAAAGAACAACAGGATCATAAAAATTAACAATAACATCCCCCAATTCATCATTACCCAATGTAAATGTTTTTTCAAATGTAGTCGTAATTGTCTTTTTCGCACTTGCACCAAATTTCAATCCTACTTTTTCAAAAACTCCTTTTACAGGATTAAGTTCAAAATTTCCTGCAAATTCAGCAGTAGTTTGGCTAAGCGTCCTTTGAGTTTCTGTACCATCAATTTCTTCTATAGAAATTTTTATTACACAACTAAAATTTTCTATATTCCATTCAAACAGAGGTAAATCAAGAGGAACAACTAGGCATTCTTTTACACCATCAACTTTAGAATTACCTCCTCCTATATCTTTGTAAGATACTCTAAATAGATCTTCTGGTTTTACGCCAAAAGAAAAAGTTTGTTCTGTCCCTATAGGACTTTTTGTTCCAACATATACTTTAACTAAAAAATCAAATTTACCATCAGTCCAAGGAGTAGCTTTATAAGATTGCCTAGGATTAAATATTTGATCATAATCTAACTGTGCATCTCCTGTTTGATCTGATATCTTTTGGAAAGCTATATTTGGATCCCCTTTCATTTGGAAAGAATATAGTGTTTCTTTATAATCATAAACAAATACACCTTTATCTGAACCTGGAACCATATCATAATATATATAGTCCCTATGCCATCCATCCTTATTTTTATAAATATTATATGCATCAACTGATTTTTGTAATCTATCTTTCATACTTTTATTTACATTTCGAGATCTTAAAATGTTTTTTTGTTTCATATTATTAAAAGATTCTCCAAGAAAAGAATAAGTTATTCCCGATTTAGAAGAAAAAGTAAAATTAGTACTACTAAAATTACTTCTAGACAAATTACTATATTCATTCGCTACGATTCTTTCATTATCCTTTAATACAACAATAGGATACATAGGAATGAGATCTGATTTTATAATTTTTTCTTCCCCATCCTTATCATATATAGGAACATCGTTACTGATACAAGTTCTAACAGCAACAACTGGTATTTCTTTATCAGTATTCCAAAGAGCAGCAGAGAACGAATTCTTAGGTAATTCTGGAACAAAAATTGTTAGAGTAGGAAACTTTTCATTAATAGATAATAATTTATCCATTTCAATATATTTCCCTATATACTGTTCAAATGTAATATTATCTTCCAGCATCTCATCTTTTACTAATTGATAAAGAACATCATAATCATTATCAATCATTTTTAAAGCCTCGTTTTTAATCAAATTTCTAGCCATTAGGCTTTCATTAAAAACTTTTGATAATGCTTTAGCAAAATCTTTTTTCAAAACTAAGTCTTTATTCATTAGAAGAGAATCATGAATAGAAATTTCTATATTATTTGTAGATAATATATCATTTCTTTCCATCACTAAATCATCATTACAAGATGATATAAAAACTAAGCAAATAAATAATAAATACACCTTTTTCATAATACTACTTTTTAAAAGGTAAAACAATAGAAAATTATATTTTTACTCCTATATCATTTACAAATACAAAAGTTTAAATTTAAAAATCCCCAAATACATGATTATAATCATTCATTATATGTAATACTCCTTTTTCTTGATCTCTTACTTTTAGAGGTATTACTAAATATGGCATAGTACTCGTTTGTACCTTTTCATTATAGATCACTTCTCCCGTAGAACTAGTGACGATAACACATACATCACCAAGATCCTCGTGAAAGTTTACTATCAGTTCTCTATTAGCCTCCTCAATCGATGCATCCATTGGCAAACCTATTGGAATGGATTTTTTCTTATGTTCCCATTTACCATGTAGATCTATAGGCTTACCCCAGCATGGCATAGCCCATAATAAAGCTATTGCCGCTAATAACAATTTAAGCTGTCTCATTTCGTTTTTATTTTTTCAACGTAAAGATCAAGCCTATAGAAGAAACAAGCAAATATAACGCTAAATAATAAGCGACAAACGAAATTCATAATCAACTAATATTTAATTGATTATAAATCAACTAGCAGGACAAAGGGTAAAGCCAATATTAATAGAAGCTATTGTTTATCAATCTATTGTACACTATTAATAAGATAAGCACATAAATCAAGCTCTTTCGCTATGATTCCCAGCCTTTGGCGTACACGCTGCCGACGCTTGTTTACCGAATCCGGCTGGATATGTAACAGGATAGATTCACCTATCGAATCCAAACCCAACAAGCTCAAATAACAATAACGCAATTCGGCGGCAGATAAATTAAACGCAGCGAGTCGATCCGCTAAAAAAGGATAAACCTCATTCACTTGCGTAATAATATTTTGCCAGTCTTTTTCTGATAGTGGAGATTTGGTAGCTCCCGGTACTACTTTTTGGGATAGCTTGATTACTTTCTTGGCTATAGCGGATGATAAGAATAGATCCTTACGCCGTTCCGCTATCCGAAGGACGAGGGTTTCCTCTTCTTTTTTTATTTGTTCATATTCTTTCTCCAGTTTCTCTCTTGAATCAAGTTCATTCAGTTTTTCATTTTTTTCAGACAATTGAATAGATAAAGCCTCTAATCTATCTTGTTTGTTACGTAAATTATCCCGTAGTCTGAATAATTCATTACTCTTATTCGACAAATCGATTTCCTGCTTAAGAAGTCTTTTATTTTTTCTATCAATTCGTATTTGAAAGACCCATAATAATATTAAAAGAATAGATACAGATATTACCCAATAGATAAAATACTTTTGTTTATCCGATTTTAATCGCATATTTTCCAATGATATTTTTAAATGCTCATATTCCTTTTCTATTTTTATTATGTTTTCCCTATTTCGTATCGTCAAGATCGAATCTGAGGCACTGTTATATTCATCCAAGTAAAACCAAGCCTTTTCCCAATTACCCTCCGCTTTCTCTAACAAAGAATAACCATAAAGTACCGAAAAACGGGTCATATCATTAAAACTAGGTACACTTGCTTTCTCCAAACAAATACGTGCATTCTTAAAATCGCCTTCTTCTATATATATACCAGCCAATGTCCTGTAACTTGGTGCGTCATCAAAATCTGACATATTGACATTTTTCCACAAATACAATTTAGCTAACTCTTTATTACCTAACATATTATAAATATTTCCTATTCCATTATATATAGTCCCTATATCAGAAGAGTCACCTACTTCAACTATAATAGTATCCGCTTTCAACAAAAAAATTAACGCTATATCCAAAGAATCCGAAAACGCATACATTCTTCCCACATCCCGCAAGGCGAAAGCCGAACTTCGCATATTACCCGCTTTTCGAAAATAAGATTCCGCTTCCTTATATTTGTCCTTTCCTAACAGATAATTACCCTCGAAATCATACAGATCTCCCATATAGCTACAAATATATCCGGCTTGATTATAGTCTTCACTGCGTAAAGCGATATCCAAAGCTTGCAAATAAACCTTCATCGCTTTCTCGTTCTCTTTATCTTCCACATACGAACGCCCCAAATACAAACCAATCTTCGCTTGTTCTTGCTTTGTCCCGTGTGACTTATAATAGGCTTGCGCACGTAGCAATTGTTGTACATAGGGCAGATCCGTATATAACGTGTCCGCCACTTTACCGGATAGCATACACCAACGAGCCAATAATTTATCACTCAAATTATCGGGCACGGCTATGCTATCCAATAGGATATGGGAACTATCCGGATCGGATTTCAACAAGGATTCCGCACGATCGATTAGGTATATGGCATCGCTCTCATCTCGACAACCTATAAATGAGAGTGTGGATAATAGCGATATCAAAATAAGCAAATGCCTCATTGGTTCCTATCTTTAGATTCTATGCGCAAGATAGGCATATTTTTCATCAAACCTTAAAGAATAATTGATTATTAGGCTTATTGTATAAAATTCTTATCGCTTGGATATCTCCATCATCTTTTTGGAAAAACACGTACGTGTTTTCATAAATTCTCGTACGTGTTTCCGAAAAAAGACGTACGTGTTTTTCCGAAAACATGTACATGTTTTTATACATCTGATTTTCAATATACTAAAAACAGTATTCCCGAAGGCAGGGATATTGTAGGAAATTCAATTATCTTTGGACTTTCATTGGTAACTTTTTAATCTACTATCGATATGGCACAACAATCCGGAAGATTGCTATCCCTCGACGTGATGAGGGGAATTACGATTGCGGGGATGATTTTGGTAAATAACCCCGGGTCATGGAAGTATGTATATACGCCTTTAGAGCATGCACGTTGGAACGGCCTCACTCCCACCGATTTGGTATTTCCGTTCTTTATGTTCATCATGGGGGTCTCCATGTTTTTCTCGCTTCGGAAATATAACTTCAAGCTGTCGAAAGAAAGCGTGACGAAAGTATTGAGACGCACGGTATTGATATTCCTCGTGGGATTAGGGCTGAATCTGTTCGGGCATGTTTGCTACAATGGATTTACCGATTTCCAGAATTTACGTATCCTTGGGGTGATGCAAAGGTTGGCGCTCGCATACGGCTTCGGGTCGTTGATAGGATTAGCGATTAATCATAAGTATATTTTGCAAGTAGCCGCTGGTATATTGATATTTTACTGGGCATTACTAGGTTTCACGCATAGTATGGAAATGTCGGAGGATAGCATTATAGCAATCGTGGACAAGGCTTTATTCGGTACATCGCATATGTATCACGATGATATGGCAGATGGTACACGGATCGCCTTTGATCCGGAAGGGCTCTTGAGCTGCATCGGTAGCATAGCGCATGTATTACTCGGTTTCTACGTAGGAAAGGTAATACAGGATTGTAAAAAGAACAATGAGTTGATTATCCGTAATATCTTCATTTTCGGTACGATTATTCTTTTTGCCGGTTTCTTGCTAAGCTATGGTTGCCCTATCAATAAAAAGATATGGAGTAGTACGTTCGTATTGGTTACTTGCGGATTTGCCTCCTTATTCCTCGCTTTATTAATCTGGATCATCGATATAAACGGGAAGAAGAAATGGACGTTATTCTTTGAGTCGTTCGGTATCAACCCGTTGTATCTGTATGTACAAGGGGATATATTGGCCGTATTGCTGGGGATGAGCGGTATCTCCGCCTTTATGTATATGGATCTGTTCAGGCCGATATTCGGCGATTTCGGAGGATCGCTGGCTTGGGCTATCTTCTTCGTGGTATTAAACTGGATACCGGGATATTTCTTGTATAAGAAGAAGATTTATATCAAGTTGTAAAAAGAAATGATCTATGCTCTGTATATAGAACAAAAAATCACTATATTTGCTCTATATACAAAGCATAAATACAAAAATCAAATTAATAATTTAACTATGGAAAATGAACTTCAAGTTATTGGAACGAAAGAAGTAGAGGAACGTATTATTGAGTTAAGAGGACAAAAAATACTACTAGATAGAGATGTAGCAGAATTATATAAAACAGAAACAAGGGATATAAACAAAGCCGTGAGAAATAATCCTGAAAAGTTCCCCAGTGGTTATTTTTTCACATTGAAACCCTCTGAGAAACAGTATGTGGTGGAAAATTTCCACCGGATGGAAAACTTAAAAAAATCAACAGTAGAACCTAAAGCTTTCACTGAAAAAGGACTTTATATGCTGGCTACTATATTAAAAAGTCCAAGAGCCACACAAACAACTATCGCTATAATAGATTCTTTCATAAAACTACGTGAGCTTATCCGAAATGTAGATGCAATTCAAAATGAACCTGACCTAATAAAACAAAAAGGTATTGTGAAACGAACTGGCCAACTCTTATCTGATCTGTTGATAGATGATGCTGATACAACTGAAATGGAATCTACCATAGAGTTGAATCTTATGGCCGTAAAACTTAAACATACAGTAAAACGTATTAAAAATAACAATAAAACTGAAGATAAATCTGAAATTTAGAATTGCAAAAAAAATCCAACCACTCTCCTATTCATATCGGAGAATGGTTGGATTTTTTATAGGTATCAGCCTAGCTGACTAGTTCACGTTATAACCGGAGATAACCACCTTCGGGGTCTCGCCTCTCGTATCTACATCTTTCCAATGGATGTTGATCTCTTTCTTCTCGCCCGGAAGCAAGGAGAAATAGTTGTCGCTATAGAACATCGGGAGGAATTGCTCGCCATCCTTCTCGCCCACTACATTCACACGAATCATTAGAGCCGGGGTGGATGAAGTATTCTCTAAGGTAGCGGTAGCGGTCCAAGTACCGTCATTACCCTTATTGGTTGCCACGTTGGATCGTAAAGTAACCTTTGGCATCTCACGCAAAGCTTGGTAGTTGCCTTCCTCTACGCCACGCAGATAGAAGTTATCCGATACGATCTTGCCATTCTCTGTCAACGTCAACTTGACGAAATGAGCGCTGGATACGCTAGCTGGGAAATCCAGTTTCATACATTTGTTGGTCGTATCTTCCTTACTATCCACGGAAACCTCGTTTTCCCATGAAATAGAACCGTCCATATTGATGATTTGAGCCTTTGCCGTCAAACCATTACGTACGCCGGCGCTATAGTTCACTACCTCGATCTCGTCCGTAACCGGATTCCATTGAATGTGCAGAGGCTCGGAGGCCTTCTTGCAACCAAAGTAAGCGGCGGTAGGCTCGAAATAATAGTCATAGGTCTGCCATACCATAGAAGGCCATGCCGGATGCGTCATCCACAGCAATAATCCCTTACGGTTCAAGCTTCTCGATTCGAACATACCCCGGTAACCATCATAGTTTACCCACTGAGCCAGATCGGCGAATTCCTTGGCGTTGTTCGGCTTGCCAAAGCCCTTTTCGATGATAGCGTTGAAAGAAGCGCAAGACTGGGCGCCTTCCATCGTATAATCGTGTTGTCCCCATTGAGCGTTTTGCGGCCAAAGCGCTTCAGGAGAGAAAGTACGAACCAAGCTCTCGTAATTCATCACGTTAGGCATACCCCGCTCACTATGGAACTTATCACTACCATTCTTCAAGCTAAAGTATTCTTTAACAGGAAGCGCACGGTACGGGCCATGGCCACTTACCACCTCATCCGCCGAGCTGGAGATATAATGTAAGCCCGGATGATCCTCTTTCACGATATGGCGTAAAGCCTTGTCGATCTGCTCCGGCGGGAAGCCCTCGTTGCGCCCGCAATAAATACCGATAGAGGCATGGTTACGGAAACGTTTCACATAATCCTCAGCATTAGCGATAAACATCTCCGGATCATAAGGATCGGGTCCGTCGGAAGGATTCGCCAACCAGAAATCTTGCCAGATCATGATACCATGACGGTCGCAAGCCTCATATAATTCTTTATCGCCAATCTGTCCTACCCAGTTACGCATCATCGTAAAGTTCATATCGGCATGGTAAGCCACGGCGATATCGTACTCACGACCCCGGTAATTCAGATTAGACTCACCAAATCCCCAGTTACCGCCACGGCCTATAAAACGACGACCATTGATAAAGAGACTCAAGATACTATTATTCTCATTGAAGGTCATTTGTCGGATACCTACCTTGAAATCCTCAGAGTCGGATACCTTATCGCCTACCTTAAAGGTGAAATTAGCGTCGTATAAATAAGGAGATCCGTACCCTTTAGGCCACCATAAACGTGGATTCTGAACCTTCAATTGGCTAAAGGTATTCGGGTCGAAAGCAACGCTCTTCTCCTCGTTGGCGGCCAATTCCACCGGTTGCTCGAAAGTGATATCACCGATCTTTCCTGTCAATATACCCTTCACGGGAGCGGCATCATGGTTCTTCACAATCACTTCCGGAGTCAAGGTAGCGGAAGTCGTATCCGGCAACGGTAACACAACCTGTACGAACGGGTCTTGAATCGTTACCTTGCCTGTAGAAGTCAAGTACACATCATCCCAAATACCGATATTACGACCACGGATCGTCGAGATCCAATCCCAACCGATCGAAGCGTGGAAGGTCGGGTTATCAGCGCCTAAGATACCACCGTTGAAATCCGTATTCTTCTCACATTTCTCCTTGATAGCGCCGATATGCTCATTCTTGATGATCTCCACCGCGACAACGTTCTTACCCGGTACGACCCTGTCTGTAACGTCAAATACACCCCGGATAAACGCTCCCTCGATACGGCCGATCTTGTTACCGTTCAAATATACATTCGCTTTCCAGTTGATACCATCGAAATTCAAGAACAAACGATCTTGCTTGAATCCTTCGGGTACCTCAAACTCATCCCTATACCAGAAATTAGAGTTGAAGAATGACTCGGATATCTGCATCAAGTTATCCGCGTAATTCGGATTCGGGATAGCTCCGATATTCTTATAACTGCTCAATACCGTTCCCGGTACGGTCGCCACGATCCAATTTTCCGGAGAGAAAGAAGGTTTCGATATTTCCTCACCAGAAGCGGTTACCTCGGAAGCTCGTTGTACTTTCCAGTTTCCGCCCGACAAACGGATCTCGTCTTTTGTAGAAGCCGGAGCAGCAGCCGGTTGGGCAAGCAAGCCACCTTTACCCATCACCTCTATCTCGCTTAAGATATAGCGTCCGTCATTAGCCGGTTGCTCCATCCATACCCGTACGTAGCGGCCCTTTCCTTTTAGCTTGATCTCATCCAGATTAGCATCTCCACCCGGAAGATTCGCTATGTCAACCCATTGTTTCGCGTCGTCGGAAACTTGAATCTTACCCTTGATCGCTTTATTGATCCAATGCAATTTTACTTTGTCGAATTCGGATTGGCTACCCAAGTCCACATAGACCCACTCCTCTCCTGTCGTGGCACTCATCCAAGCGCTATTAAAGAATTTGGAAGGAAGCAAATCTATCAACTTATCTTGGTTATAGAAATTCATCTCGAAGAATGCCCAATAAGCGGCACCTTCCATTTTCAATCGCATCCGATAATAAGCATATTCACCCGGTTGATCGAATGTCAAAGTCTCATTCAACATACGGGTGGGCAACGTACCCGGATCCCAGCTATTCTTATTCGGGTCCGAATGGGCCTTATACTTGCTGGCCTTACCCGGCATACCTTTACCCTTTAAGGCAGCCAATTCCGTCCAAGTATTTCCATCATTCGATCCCTCGCAAACAATCTCATATCCATCCTTAATCTTATTCTCGTCATAAGCCACGCTGCCGCGAAATTGTACCTTGTCGGCTTTCTCTTTCCAGTTATTCAGCGTGAACAGGAAATAGGCATCCTCGCCTGTAACCGCATTACGAGAATAAGGACCTTGATCGATCATCCACTCACGCTCACGACGAGCGATATCCCCATTTTGCGTAGAGAGATCGAGATACTGAGGTTGTTTATCGCTAATAACACCATCCGTCACCAGTTGAGCCGTTAGATTGTAATCATAACTGGATGAGTTGTAAGCGCTACGCAAAAGAGCTATGTTACGATACGTGGAATGATCCGGACGTAATGAAGGAGAAAAATCCTCCCCCGGATCTCCCGGATACGAACCGATACCTCTGGTATAATAATCCGACCGATCGAAAGATTCCGCCGGAACACCGCTCTGCCCACATCCCCCTAGCAATGCTGAGACCGCTACCGCTCCACAAAGCGTCAAGAGTCGAGGCAATTTTTTCTTTTTACTGAATGTTCTCATACTACTTATTGTGTTTCTCTAAATTAGTTAGTTTAATAAGATACCGTCACGTCAAAACCCTCCTTCCGGGCCCGTTCCGCAATCGCATCTAATTCTTCTTTAGTAGCTTTTTTCAAAGCTTTAACCGGGGTCTCCCTATCTATCGTATAAATCATGACTTGTTTCGGACGGATTTGTTTTAAGGCGGAAATCCAGCCCGCTATCTCCTCTTCTGTCATATTATTAACCGATTCCCCGTTTAATTCCCCCTTCAAGAACATGGTCTGTATAATCAAGTTTCCGTTAAAACGACATAATTGTTTTAATAAAGACTCGAAATTAAACGCCGGAGAATTAGGTACATCTATCTGCCGAATCCGACTGTCTAATACAGAATCCAGTTTCAATATGTTATCCTCTATTTTATTCAAGGCTTGAAAGACTTCCTCTTTATGGAGCATCGTAGAGTTAGAAAGTACGGCGATTTTAGCGTCAGGGAAAAACCGATCCCGAATAGCGACCGTATCATCAATGATTCCACCGAATTCCGGGTGTATCGTAGGCTCTCCGTTTCCGGCAAACGTAATTACATCCGGAGCGATCCCTTCCGCTTTCATGGAACTTAGTTTTTGCTCTAAGGCTTCCCTCACTTCCGTACGAGTAGGCAGTTTACTATGGGTCCTATGATTCTCATTCAATCCACATTCGCAATAAATGCAATTAAAAGAGCATAATTTCCCGTCTGTAGGAAGTAAATTCATCCCTAAAGAGACACCTAGACGCCGACTATGTATCGGGCCAAATACTATTTTATCAAAAAGAATTGTAGACATAGCGCTGTTTGTTTTTACCCACGCAAATCTACTCTAAAATTTCCAGCGAAGCAAAGCATAAAGATCTGTTTTATCAGAACCGCTTATCTCCTCCGTATCAGTACCTATCAAATCCCTGTCCCAATAATGGGTGTGGGCCAGGTTAGCGGATAAAGATAAACGTTTCCAAATATCCAGACGAAAGGTGAGGGCAAACCGCATCCCATCGCCATAAAAAGAGGGCATATTAAAGGCATATAATATATTCTTCTCATACGAACTGACCCGGCTATTGTAATCATCCGTATGAAACCACGCTAGATAACCATCCATTTGAAGAGGTAGGGTAGTGGGCTTCCAGCCTATACTT
The DNA here is from genome assembly GCF_003434625.1 of Parabacteroides sp. AM17-47. Lineage (NCBI taxonomy): Bacteria > Pseudomonadati > Bacteroidota > Bacteroidia > Bacteroidales > Tannerellaceae > Parabacteroides > Parabacteroides sp. AM17-47. The sequence goes on along the minus strand of NZ_QTLI01000036.1, from coordinate 6,715 downwards.
TGGGAGATCATAATTCCTTTATTAAGTTTCTTTATAGGATCATCGAATAGAATACCATCTAAGGAAGTCTTAAAAATAAAAGGAGAAGAAAAGTTATAAACCTGTTGAAAACCAATACGATGTTGTTTATAAGTATTGATTTTCAATAAATTATCATTTTCAAAAGTTCCATTCTTTTCTTTTTGTCGATATTTATAACGAAGATAAGCTGAATAGTTTCTACTAGGGGTATAATCTATCTGAGCCATATATTCCTGTCCTCCGGAAGGAGCGTCTATCCCGTATTTCAACCAAGGGAAACGGAATAAGTCCGCATAAACGGATAATTTCCAGTGAGCGATCGGGGTTAATTGCAATCCCATATAAACTCCTTGCTCGTTCTGAACCGTAGAGCCTTGCGAGAAAGCATTTCCAAACAAAGCTTGATAACGGCGGTCGTAATAACGGTATAATACCAAGAAAGATATATAAGAAGCGGGTGTTAACTGCAAGGCATTCAAGGTAGAAATAGCTCCGTTTTTCGAAAGGGCAGTTTCGCCATAAAACTTAATACGGTTACTTTTCAACATATAGTCAACACCGATGTTGAAATTGTTGGAACCTCTGAAATAGAACAGGTTATAAGGTTTTGGATCGGGGTCCATCTTAAACTTACCGAATGAATAGGAGAGAGCCGTTAAACCTACATGAAAATGAGATGTAGCATAGCGGATATTTCCTCCATATACCTGCATCGTTATCATTTTCCTCTTTTCCCAATCCCGTTGTAAACGATGAAGTCCATCCGTTTTTAAAGAGGTGAACGTCAAGCTGTCTACGCCCGCATCCATTTTCCGGTACGAATAGAAAACACTTATATCCAAGTTTTTAATCGTGATCGTACTAGCCACCCCGCAGAAGAAATCCTGTTCATTGGTTGAGAAGTGCCTACGGAAGCCATTTGTCCTTCGCTCCGCTTGAGCGACTACTGCCGTACGACTAGGAGAAAAGTCATTGCTAATCACCAGACCTTGTCCGAAAGACATCTTATAATCCCCTATAGCCAAGCTTTTTAACCAGTTGATATCTTTTAGGAATAGATGTGCGGAATAAAAGTCATATCCTTTATGATATGCGTTCCAAAAAGGTTCGCCCGCATCTTTCTCGGCTACGAAGCCTGCTTGTAAACGATCCTCGAAAGTATAGGAATAACGTAAGGAGTGATAGAAGGGTTCTCCTCTATATTTACGATTCGGATATAACAAAAGTATGCTGTCCGTTTGTTCACCATATCCCTTTTTCTGTTGAAAACATTGATCATACCTGATTTGTAATTCATTATGACCATATTTCAACAGGTTCTTAACCGTAAGCAACCGTTTTTCAACAAGATTATCACCTATATAAACAAATGGAAGGAGAAGAGATATCGTCTGAAAATCGATATCCTCTATATTCTTCAACTCATAGATGCTAACCATATTTCCGTATCGTTTCCGATAGGAGAGGAGCTGTTCAATTTGGCGATCGGATAGAAAAGGTAATCGCTTCAGTTGTTCTTCCGTCACGGCATTCAAATCAAAAGGATGCTCAGTTAAATAAGATAAATCGGCATACAAACTTTCGATACGCTCCGTATCCTCGGTTTCCAAGGCTAGTTCCTCTACATACTCCATCCACTTATCAACAGAATATTCTATCTGAGAATTAGCGTAATAACTATTTATCAACAGGATTATCGACAAGATTATAAACAATCGTTTCATAGCTAAGTATCATTTAAAAAGAGAATGATAAACCAAGACCGGTACTCATCCCTAAAATCGGATGATAAATAGAGGCTACATCTATCGTAAAGCAAGAAAAGTTATAACCAATTCCTAAAGAGGGCAGGAGAGGAGCGGTCTGTATTCCGGCACGAATAAAAAAAGAATCGAAAGCGGTGTATTCAAGACCCAAGTTCCCAACAACTAGGTTTTCATTTTCCGTTCCTACACTTCCTATAATTAACAGACTGTTTATAATCTCCCATTGAAAACTTATTTGAATTAAATAATAATTAAAATCTTCTATTTCAATATTTTTATCTCCTATAGAAACAGAAGGAAAATTCATTATTAACATTCCTATTAACAACTTATCAATAGGAAAAAAAGTGATTCCAATGTCTGTTGACAGTCTGGATCTTGTATTTTCCAATAGATCAGTTTGCAAGAAACTATAGTGAACTCCAAGCCCTAACGCCCATTGATCCCCCAAGCGTTTTCCTCCCAGCACACGAACCATCATCTCCCTGTACTTATCAAACCCGAAAACAGAGATATCAACACCTGCGGATAATAGTTGATTCGGATAATAAAAACTACCGGACATCGTACCCAGTTCTTTCAACATGTACCGATTAAAGTATTCTAAATGAATGGATTTTTTATCTTTATCGACAATAAGGGCCGGATTGAATAAAATAGATTGCGTCGCCACATTCCCTCCCATTCCCACGCTACGAACATCCGGTAAACGTAAGTTATCAACACCATGTACATACAATGAAAATACCCCCGCAAACAGGGATAGCAATAGATATTTCATAGTTAAGATTTTGTATGGTTTCTATTTATTCTTCAAGTTTTTCTTATTATCCTTATTTATCCTACGCTGTACCTTTTTAATATCCTCATTAGGAGAAAGTTGTTCAGGCTTAATCCCCCTTTGCAATAACATATCACGTACAGCAGTATTGTTATCAATATGTTCTTTTTCAATAGGAGATTGTCCATATAGATCCTTCGCTTGCACATTTACGTTTGTCATTTCAGTCGCTAGGTCTTTAGCTTTTATACTTATAGTCGGTAAAAAATCAGCGATAGGTCTATTCGTGGGGACGTTCATTCTCTTTTTCAACATCTGTGTACTTAAATTGAATAAAGCTTGATCTCCCTTAGAACGAATAATCGCGAATCCTTTATTATCAATACCTCTTTCGTATAAGATTCCAGATAATTGTTTTTCAGTCTGACTCAATTTTTCCCTGGCCTTTAAGCGTTCACAATCCAATAGACGTTGTTCAATCACCTCGGCCTTACGGGTTTGTACCGCAAAATAAGTCTGTGCGAAAGCGACTTGTGGTTTACGGCTATCACCATTTTGTGCGATTAAATAGCATGCGTAGCGTGTTAATAAGATGTCATTTATTTGTTGCTCAGCACCATGCCCCACAATAATCACTTTCCCGACATCGGGAAAGTGATCCTCTATATTTTCTCCCGCATTCCGGCACGCTTCTTTGGCTTTCACCACTACATTATTGATAAAGTTATCCCATTTGGCATATCCTAATAGGGGTTGTAACTCTCTGGCACTCCAGCATTCTATGCCTTCTACCTCACATGAAATGGATTCGAATTTTCCGAATAGGGCGGTAATTTCTTCTTTCTTCATAGTTAATATATTCTTAAGTTGTTGTCAATTGCACAAATGTAATGTTTTATATTCATTTAGCAAGTTATTAACAGATAAATGATGCTGAGAGTCACGCAGTATTTATATTTTCGCGGTATATGATACGAAAAGGGATATATTGTATTTTGGCTCTACTCGCTCTCTGTAGCTTTAAAGGGATGGCGCAGGCGGTAAAGACAAATATTGTTCCGGAAGGTTATCAGAAAGCTCAACTGTATGAAGGTGATACAATGGCTGTCGTCAACCTTCGGGAAGTTTTCATATATCCTCAAGTTAAGTTTAAGAATAAGCGTGAACAAGCGAAGTACAATAAGTTGGTACGAGACGTAAAGCGTACTTTGCCCTATGCCAAGATGGTGTATGATACGTTGATAGAGACCTACGAATACATGGAAACCTTACCGAATGACAAGGCCCGCCAAGCCCACTTGAAACGGATGGAGAAAGAGTTGTTCGCCCAATATAAACCGGAACTAAAAAAATTATCCTTCTCGCAAGGTAAGCTACTTATCAAACTGATCGATAGGGAATGTAATCAATCCAGTTACAATTTATTGAAAGCCTATCTAGGAAGTTTCCGTGCGGGCTTTTGGAATTTCTTCGCCGGAATGTTCGGAGCCAGTCTGAAATCGGAATACGACCCGAAAGGTAAAGATGCCATGACCGAACGGGTCGTCGTATTGGTTGAGAATGGTTTAATCTGATAGTTGCTTGAAGAAATCCCAGATCACGATACCGGTAGTAACCGATACGTTCAAGGAATGCTTTGTACCGTATTGAGGTATTTCAATACATATATCACAGTTATCAACCACATTTTGTTGAACGCCTTTTACCTCGTTACCCATGACGATAGCGTATTTCTTTGTTTTGTCTAACTGCAAGTTATCTAACATGACACTACCTTCCGCTTGCTCTACGGCACATACCGTATACCCCTCTTGGCGCAGTTTATCAACAGCCTCCGGGGTATCCTTGAAATATTCCCAATCTACGGTTTCTTCCGCTCCTAAAGCGGTCTTATGGATCTCCGCGTTCGGAGGGCAAGCCGTAATACCACAAAGATAAATAGCCTCTACCCGGAAAGCATCGGAGGTACGAAACACGGAACCCACGTTGTTTAGACTTCTAACATGGTCTAAAACAACGATTAAAGGTATCTTCTTACTTTCCTTAAAAGCCTCGGGAGTCAGGCGGTTCAATTCGGTTACTTTTAATTTTCGCATAACAAATATCTTTGACCGCAAAAGTAGCGAATATCCGTGGATATGCCGTTGAAAAGCTATTAATAAGTAGTGGACATAAAATGAAAAATATTTCTTGCTTTATTCAAATACTTGTCCATACACCCCCCTTTCTCAAATTAGCAAATGAATAAGCCACTTATTTATTACGCGCTATCAACAGCCCTTATACACCTATTGACAGCCTTGCTGGAGGATCTATTTTTTCACAATCAAGGTTATCAACAATAAACAGCTAAATATTCATAAAGTCTATAACTATAAGAATTACAATCTATAGATAGACATCCATGCTGTTGGTATCCTTTTGATAAACCGTTCACAGACTTTAATAAGTCAATAACCAAAGATTGTAACAAAAATGTATTAACCATTTCAACAGCCTATCATATTCATCATATTTATTTTTAAAATTAAAGATTAATAAGAATATAATATAATGATTGTGGATAACTCTTGATGGTTCACGACAGCTCATCCATCGACAGCAAAGATAAGAATCTTTCTTGTTATTTCTATAAATGAAGAAAGTTTATACCTTTGTGCTTTGTGAACAATAGGTTGATAAACTAGATAAGATGAAGATTATCAGTAATACTTTCTGTGGATAATATTGTTTATATATAGTGAAAAGCCTATTGGGAGCAGTAGAAACAGGAATCATTAATATATAAGGCTATGTTGACAAACCAATCAATCGGGTACATGGATGCGCCCGTTCCTAAGGATTTAGACCTTAAGGAAGCGATCGACAAGTTACGTAAAGAGAAGAATGCGATTATTTTGGCGCATTACTATCAAACAGGCGATATACAAGATATAGCGGACTATGTGGGAGACAGTCTGGCCTTGGCACAATGGGCGGCTAAGACGAAGGCGGATATCATCGTGCTTTGTGGGGTTCACTTTATGGGAGAGACGGCGAAGATCCTCTGTCCGGATAAGAAAGTGCTGGTACCGGACTTGAATGCCGGTTGCTCCTTGGCGGATAGTTGTCCGGCTACGGAGTTCGCCGAGTTCGTCAAGCAACATCCCGGTCATACGGTAATCTCTTACGTGAATACGACCGCCGCCGTGAAAGCGGTCACGGATGTGGTGGTTACTTCCACGAACGCCCGCCAGATCGTGGAGAGCTTCCCGGAAGGTACACCGATGATTTTCGGTCCGGATCGTAACTTAGGTAATTATATCAATAGCATCACGGGACGTAATATGTTGCTTTGGGATGGCGCTTGCCACGTGCATGAGCAATTCTCATTGGAGAAGATCTTATCTTTGAAGAAACAGTACCCGAACGCGGAAGTGATCACCCATCCGGAATGCAAGCAGCCGGTTATACAGGTCTCAGACTTCGTAGGATCGACCGCGGCTTTGCTGAAGCATACCATTAAGTCCGACGCAAAACAATTCATTGTAGCGACGGAAAGTGGCGTTATTCACGAGATGCGCAAGCAGAGTCCGGATAAGGAATTCATCCCGGCTCCTCCGAACGACAGTACTTGCGCTTGCAACGAATGTAATTTCATGCGCTTGAACACGATGGAGAAGCTATATAATTGCTTGAAGTTCGAGATGCCGGAGATATTCGTGGACGAGGAGGTACAGAAGAAGGCCATCAAACCGATCAAGAAGATGTTGGAGATCTCTGAGAAGCTGGGACTCTGATCCAAACAAATGCGGGATAGGTCTCAACCGATAGGCCGGACTTGAGTGATATAAAAGCTAAGCCCGGTCTATTATATGTAAATAATCAAAATTATGTACAATATCTACAACTATCCTTATAATCATTTGAATTTAAAATATTTATCCTATTGTTGTAGATAGGAAAACATCTACAATAGTAAGTCTTTATCTACCATCATTTCCCGCTTTTAGTAAGTGTCTTTGCCATGCCATCAAAGGAATTTTCTACACTCTACGTATATAATCAGTCCGTTTTTCTTCCTTTCTTTATATAGATAAAATATTAATATATAAGTATTTATGGTTTTTTGTCTTATGCTGATATAGGTAGACACATTCAATAACAA
>NZ_QTLI01000035.1:17519-33002 GCF_003434625.1 Parabacteroides sp. AM17-47 | reverse complement strand
TTTGGATAACTTTTATTATCCGAAATTTCGGATAACAGAAGCGAATCCTTCCCGAACTGCTGGAACATCGCGCAGAACTTCCGCAGGTCTTTTCGCAGAAGCGCGTCCGCCTGCCGCTTCGTCATGGTGCGTGCCGAATACCTTTCCCCCGGCTGCAACCGATGTCCATATCCTACATACGGGTGATGTTTTTCCGAATGCCAGCCCTCAAAATACTTCGTGCATCGCACCGCCCTCTCAAATGGTGGCAGCCGGTAGATAGCCGCCTGCCCGTCCGTTCCCTCATGGCGTCTGTTCCGTGCGGACACGGAACAGACCGCCAGAAGCGAACAGAGGATAGCCATGAATACACGCATCATCGTGTAAAGGGCTTGAAGTTCCCGATGGGGACAACAGTGATAACCCCGTCATCCTTCACGTTTCGGTTGTTGAAGTCAAATTCCAACTCATAGGAGTTGCCGAAATTGTCCTCCACTACCACGATGAAGTTGTGCGCCTCGTCACCTTGCGCCGTGTAGTACAGCCGGAACTTCTCGTTTTCGAGCAGGTAGCGGTCATTGGGCAGGAAAGTGATGCCGTTGTCCATTTTCAGTGTGCCCTCACCCTCGAACTGGAAATACCGGATGGTATAGAGGGTATTGGCGAAATCGCCCGTTTTCTTCAGCTCACAGCGGATTTCCACCGTCTGCCCCTTTGTGACCTTGTTCGGCACGGGCATGGTTTCCACCGTGAAGGGATAGGATTGCTGGATGTCCATATCGTCGTCGCACGATACGAATGTGAATGACACTGCGGCGAACAGGCAGAGTGCCAACGCCTTGAAGATTGATGTTCTCTTGTTCTTGTTGTTCAGTATGTTCATTATTCTTTGATTTTTAGATTGTTGTTCTTTTGTTGTTTTCTTGATACTTGTTGCAGGTACTCGTTCAAGTCCTTGCAGCCTTGATAGATGCCGGAACGGTCTGTCACCTTTCCTCCGTAGCGTGTCCGCAGGGCTTCCATTGCCCTGCGTCCGGCTTCGTCTCGGTCGAGGTAACAGTCGATGCGCTCGTACCCGTCCAGATGTTTCAAAGCCTTTTCCACGTTGGCGACGGAGTTCAGCACAAGGCAGTCACCCGTTGCCAAACCGAGCGTGACGGCGGACAGGAAGTCCATAAAGCCCTCGAACACGCTGCACACGTCCGCCGGGATGTCCCCCGCCTTGACCAGCGACACGTCCTTTGGTGGTACGCAACCCTTGAAACGGCGGCTTCGGGTTTCATAGCCGCCCGACACGTTCGGAAAGCCGACGGCAAAGTACCGCTTACCACGCACGCCGTAGTTCAGGCGGCAGCAGTGGCGGGATGCAACGGCATAAGGGATGCCTCTTTCCTTCAAATACTCCGTCAGCGGAGAGCGGAGCAGCGGGACGGCTTCCACTCCCTCAAAGGCAGGTTCGGACGGTTCCGGCAGGTACAACGGCTTTTCTGCTGCGGCAAGCGGCATACGGGCGGTTTCCGCTATGAATCTCGCCTGCGCCATGAAATCCCCGCTTCGGGTAAACTCCCCGACAAGCGTGAAGATGTCGCCGCCCTTGCCCAAGCCGAAGTCGTACCAGAGCTGTTTCGCCACGTTCACACGGAAGGAGGGCGTGCGTTCACTGCGGTATGGCGCACGATACCACAGCTCGTTTCCGCTCCTTCGGACAGGCTCATGTCCCAGCCGTGCGAGAAAGTCCGCAATGGGTATCTGCCTCATATTCTCAATGTCCGTCCGTTCCATGCGACGTGTCAGTTGATGATTATCTTGACGCCCGCCCCGAACTGCGTATGGAACTTCCGTGTGTCGCCACCCCACAGCAGGCGCTCCCGGAGGTTGGCGAGCAGGGCGATACGGTCAGCCACGTAAAACTCCACATCGAGCGTCAGCGCACCGCCGTAGATGAAGGCGTCCCGGTCATGGAGCGTGGAGCCGTCATGCAGCACTTTCTCGCCCCAATTCACCGACTCATATCCGGCGAGAGCCGAAGCCCCCGCATAGACGAACACTATTTTACGGGCGTCGGAGAGTATCTTGAAATAATAACCGCCCTCCGCCGTGAACTGCGCCACAGGTATGGCGGTATCCTTGTACGGGTTGTTCTTCAAGAGGTATTCGCCACCGAACACCCACTTGTTACCGTTCTTCGTGTAGGTGGAGAGAGCCGCCCCGAAACTGTAACCGCCATTGTTGCCACTTAAACGCATACCGTCCACAAGGTTAGCTCTCAATTCGATGCCCTGCATCTTCGGCAGGCATCGCTGGGCGTGCGCCTGCCCCGTGAACAGGGCAAGCGACACGATGATTATTGCGATGTACTTTCTCATGGTCAGCGCACTTGAAGTTCGTTGATGGTATTGGCACGTACCAAGTCCTCGTTTTCAATCACGAAAGACTGGTGACGCCCCCCGTTCTTCTCGTTGAGTTCCACCACGAGGCATTTGTCGTCGGGAATGGTGAACTTCGCCATCGTGAATACCGTGCGCTCGCTCTTCTTGCCCGGCACGAGTGTGGCGTAATTCTGCGCACGGAGCGGCAGGATAATCTGCTCCTGCACGGCGGTACGCTTCGCCACCTTCTTGTCCACGATTTTCCATGTGATGTAGTCCACATCGAAAGGCACGTTGCTCTGGTTCTTTATCTCCGTGTGGAAATAGAGTAACCCATTATGCGTGTAGATACCTTTCAGCAGGTACTGGATGCCGAATCGCTTGCAGCCGATGTGCTTCACCTCACGCTTGTTCTGCTTGTGGATGGACTTCATGATAAGGCGCACCAGCATCGGGCTTTCGCTGCCCAGTTCCTTCAGGTAGATTTCCTGCGCGTTGTTCGGGCGGTTCACCTTCTCGCCGTCATGGATGAAGTCGCACATCTCCACGTTGAGAAGCAGCGGTTCGGAGGCGTACTTCACGTTAAAAGTATAGAAACTCCCGTCCTCCGTGATTACCGACATATTGGTTTCGTTCGGGAAGTTACGCACGGTAGCTTTCACGCGGATGACGTTCTCCGCTCCGTCGGCTTTACCCGCAATCATGTCGGGCGAGCCTAAATCGACGTAGCGCACCTCCGAGGGGAAAATGACGTGGACGGTCTTGTCGTAGGTCACTTCCAATCCGTGCGGGGGAACCATGCGGTCGAAGGTCAGCTTCTTTGTCAGCCCGTGATACAGATCGCCGTCCGCCTCCTTCTGCGGATAGACCTCCTTTGTCAAGGTCGGTTGTTGGCTTTGCCTTCCTCCTCCTTGCGAGGCATAGTCAAGCGAGCTTGTCTCTGCTCTCGCTTCGTTCGTCGGTTCACTTCCGTTGTTCTCTCCAACGGTTACGTTCTCCTGCGCGTTGGCAGTTATGATGCCCATAGCGAGGGCAAACATGATGATTACTTTTTTCATTCTACTTTGGATTTTAGTGGTAAATAAAAATTTGGTTGTTGTTTTTTTAGTCGTTGATTGTTATTGTTTTCAATCTCTGTCCTGATATAGCATGACCTTGTATCCGGATTTCAGATGCACCTTGACGGTACGCATCTTCTTGGCGATATACTGGCTCGTGCCTTGTATCAGCCCCTTGCCCAAGTCGGAGGCGAGCTGCGCCCCTGCGTTGGTGGAGATATTAATGCTGCTGCCCAGCGAGCCGCCCATGTTGGCGGCAACCTCCCTGACGGCGTTCATCTCCATCGAGTTTGGAATGAAGATGCCGGGCTGTCCGTCCGTGTCATACACCGCCAGTTCTACCGGGATAATCGTACCTGCGTACTCCAGCGAAGTAATTTCAATATCGAGTCGTTCGCCCTGAATCTTTGCCGTGCCTACCACCACTGCATTGCGGGGTATGATTTTGTCCGCCACTGCCATCGGCTCCAGCAGCCGTAATCTTACCGCCTGCCCGTCAGTCACACTCTGCGCCCCATAGACACACGCCGATATGGTGTTCCTGTCCGATACAGTCGTGACACCCACCGCCGTATTGAAACTGCGGTTGCGCTCCTGCGAGAAGGAGGCGACAAACTCAGCGTTGCTCATCGGCTGTGAGAGCGAAGATACCACCTGATGCGTTACCTGCCTGACAGGTGCAGCCGTGTTCTTTCCGGCTTTCTGCACGGGGTAAGGCTCTGCCGCCTGTCCGACAGGTGGCTGTGTGCCGTTCTGCCCGCCCATGTACTTCGCCGCCAGTTCATAGGACTTCTCCATGAGTGCCACTTGGTCATCCATAGCGGATGCCTTGCCTTTCTCGGTTTCCAGTTCCGATTCCAGCGAGGCGATACGCTCTAACAGTTCGTCCATATCCGCATTGTCGTTCTTTGGCTGCTCGTAGAAGTTGCCGAGCGTTGCATTGAGGTCGCGGTAGGCGGCTGCGGATGATTGGATGGTCTTCGGGGCGGACTTCACATTCTCTTCCATGCCTCCGGGATTGGCAAGGTCGAAGTCCCTGCCGCTATCCGTTTCCGCCACTTCGCGGTCGAACATATAGCCCAGCTCCTGCATGGTGCGGCTGCGGTTCTCCTGCCGTTCCTCCATCGCCCCCTGTTCGTAGGCTTTCACCTTGTCGCCGATGATCTGACGGTTCGCCTTGTCAGCGTCGGGCATTTCGATATTGTAACCACCCGTTCCCGGTTGCTGCTCCTTGTCGGAAGACGGGGCGAATATCAGCCACATAGCACCGATGAATACCAGCACCATAGCGGGCAGCACTATCATTTTCTGACGTTTCAGCCTTTGGGCTTCGGTCAGCGGCTTGCGCTCCTTCTTCGGTTTCCCGTTGTCGGGAGCCGCCTTGTTCTCGTTTTTAGGTTCATTCTTCGTCTGTTCCATATAAATAAGGTATTACATTATGATTGTTTTCCGGCTTTACGGACAGTTCCACCTGTCCGGCATGGTCTGTTACTATCCGGCTGCCGTCATTCCTGCCGATGTCATAGACAGCTTTGCCGAAGGTGTAAAGGGCAAGCACCGTGAAGGCGGCGAGCATCGCCAGCACGATGCGCTTGCGTGTTTTCGGGGGCAAACCGTCCAGATAGCCTTTGAGCCTTGCCACCAGCATTTTCTTTTTGTCGTGGAGCTTCCAGTACGCACGCCAAAATGATTTTCTGATTTTCTTCATGTCCGTTACCTTTTGATGGTTTGTAAATCCTTGTTCTCGATGATGGTGAAGCCCTCGATGGTGAAACCGTTGGGATTGTCGTCCGAACGGGACGAGTTCAAAAGGCGGCACGTGGTCACGAGGCTGCGCTCGGTGACGTTGCTCTGCCGGATGATCTTCTGCGTGGCGTAGGTCACGGCACGGTAGGGATAGCCGTTGAAGTCGCACACCACGCTGTCCACCTTCAGCACTTGGTTGATGTTCCCGGCGATGATGCGGTTGTAGTACCCTTTCTCGGCGAAGTCCGAATAGTAGTTGTACACGCTTTTGTCCGCTAATAGCAGGGCGCGTTTCACATTATGCTCTATCGCGCTCTTTTCGGGTGAGAGCGTGAAGAACAGCTCGTGGAAACGGCGCACGTGTTCCCTTGCCTCCGCCGGACGGTTCTGCGACAAGTCCTGCGAGAGAGCCAGCATCAGCGACTTGCCGTTGTCCAGCACGTAAATCTTTTCCCGTTGCCGCTCCGCGAAGCGGTAGGAACTCCAGACGCTCCATACCGTTATTACGGCACACAACGAGAGGAAGACGATACCGAACAGGCGTATCTGCCTGAACGATGATTCGATGTTTTTAAGTGACTTAAATTCCATTGTTGTTTATTCGTTTTTAATTGTCAGTTGATTATTTCAGTAGTTTCCCGGCACGTCCGACCACGTTTCCTGCGGCTGCGCCCGCCACGCTGCCCGCCATGCTTCCGGCTCGTCCTGCCGTCTGGTTCACGTTGCGACCGTAGCTTCCCATGCCTCCGGCTTGGATAATCCAGCCTGCTACCGTGGGGATGGTGAAGTAACCAATGATGCCGATTATCATGAAGACGATGTACACCCCGTCGCTCGAATCCAGCGAGAAGTTCGGGTCAGCCTGCATCCGTTCGATGTCGCTTTGCAGCATCAGCACCTGTATCTTCGCCAGTATGGTGCTGAACATATCCGACACGGGCAGCCACAGATAGACCTGTATGTAGCGGCATATCCACTGTGTAAGCGTGCTTTGGAAGCCGTCCCACACCGATATGGCGAAGGCTATCGGACCGAGTATCGCCAGCACCACGAGGAAGAACGTGCGGATGGTGTCTATCACGAGGGCGGCGGCTTGGAACATCAGTTCCAGTATCTCGCGGAAGAAGTCGCGGATGCCCTTCTTCATGTTGTACATCCCGCGCTCGATGTACATCCCCGCCATCGTCACCATGTCGCCGGGCGACCAGCCCAGTTCTTCCAGTTGTTTGTCAAACTCCTCATTTGACACGAGGTAGGCGGTTTCGGGATTGCGCATCATCGCTTCGTACTCCAGTTTGTCCTTCTGCTCACGGTATCGGTTCATGTCCAGCGTTTCCGCCTCCAGCATCTTTGCCGTACCCTGCACGACGGGCGACATGATGCTGTTTATCGTACCCAGTACCACCGTCGGAAAGAACATGATGCACAGACCGATAGCGAACGGGCGGAGCATAGGGAACACGTCTATCGGTTCGGCTCTCGCCAGCGACTGCCATACCCGGTAGGCCACATAAAAGAGTGCGCCCAGCCCGGCGATGCCTTTCGCCACGCCCGCCATGTCCCCGCATAGCGGCATCATCTGTTCGTAGAGCGAGCGCAGAATTTGGTGAAGGTTGTCGAAATTCATAGGCTACCAATATCTTTCGTTCATGTTCCCGTACAGCCCCATGATGCGGTCAAGGTCGTTTTTCTTCTTCGCACGCAGGTAACTCACGCTAATGTTCTTGTTGGTGTAGTAGCTCACGAGGTTGCGGTAACGCTTCATTTTGGAGTAGCAGCGTTCCACCACGTCCATGCGCTCCTTGTCCGTCATGGAGAGCGTGGTGATATTCACCACATTCTTCAGTTCCGTCAGCACATCGTTGGATTCCTCCAATAACTTGGTGTAGCCAAAGGCGATGGCTCCCAGTTCCTCCACCGTGAAGTTGTCGTCACGCATCATCTTCTGGAAACTGGTCACATAGGTGTCGGTGATGTCACCCACCATCAGGATGGTCTGCTGCACCTTCCGGGCGTCCTTTACCAGATTGTTCACGGATTTGAGTGCGTCGTAATACTTCTTGCCCTGTTCGTAAATCTTCACGGTCTCTTGAAAATTTTTTATCATATTTTGGGCGGTCGTGGAAGTGTGTACCACGTTCTTCGAGGTGTTCACGATGCTCTGCGCGATGTTGGACGGGTCTATCACCGCCCACTGTGCGCTTGCCCTGCCGACTGCAAACAGGCACAGGCAGATAATAAGTGTTATTCTTGTTCTCATGTTACTTTGGATTTTAGTGGATTTCATTATTTATTGCTCGCCTATCGGATGGTCCGGTTTCGGGTTCACACGCACGTAGTCCCCGTTCGGCGAGAAGGTCAGGATGTCCGTCGCCTCGTTGTAGGACACGTCGATGCGGAATCCGGTGTTCATGAACAGATTGCCGTTCTCCTCCTGCAAGAGATAGGTTTCCGGCTTCAGCTTGCGGCGGATGCCGCTCCGCTTGAATACCGTCACCTTATAGGCTTCGCCCTCCTTGTAGATAAGCACGTCGGGCTTTCCCTCCACACTCTCCCAGTTTCCGCAAAGCAGGTCGCGGCGGTTGTCCACGGTTTCGCAGGATTGCAGCACCATGACCGCCAGCCCGATTAAACACTTGCTGACTTGCAGCATTTTCGTTCTTGATATACTCATACGCATTTTCTTTTTTAGTTGATGAATCTGTTTTTACTTATTGCCTATTCCTTGTTTCTCCGCCTTTCGGCAAGCTGCCGGATGGCGGCTTCAATGTCGCCGCCCAGTTTCTCCGCCAGATGGTAAACCTCCACCTTCTCCGTTTCTTCAGTAGTGTATGCCAGATATTCCTCCGCACTAACTTCTGTGGCATAGACCGCCGACTGCGTGCCGCCCAGTCCTATCCACACTTCCTTGTAGAGCCTTGACGGGTTGTTCGCCATGTTGATGGAGAGTATCTGCGACTTCTCTTTCTCCGTCAGACCCAACAGGGACTGTATGGCATCAAACTTGTTCATGTACTTCCGCTGGTCAAGGAGTATCTTGCAGTCGGAGTTGTTGATGATGCTCTCCTTGACGACGGGCGAGGAAATGATGTCGTCCACCTCCTGCGTCACCACGATTGCCTCCCCGTAATACTTGCGCACGGTCTTGTACATATAGCGCAGGTACTCAGCCATGTTCGCCGAAGATAGAGCCTTCCAAGCCTCTTCCACTATCAACTGTTTCCTTACGCCTTTCAATCGGCGCATCTTGTTGATGAAGGCTTCCATGATGATGATGGTCACCACAGGGAAAAGCTCGCGATTTTCCTTTATACTGTCAATCTCGAAGACGATGAACCGCTTGCCGAGCAGGTCGATGTTCTCCGTGGAGTTGAGCAGGAAGTCGTAGCGTCCGTCCCGGTAATACTGCCGCATGGTGGTGAGCATATTGTCGATGTTGAAGTCGGACTTCTCCACCTTTATCTCACGTTCCGCCAGTTCGCGGCGGTAGTCGTCGCGCATATACTCGTAGAAGGTGTTGAACGAGGGGACGATGCTCCGGTCAGCCCTGATACGCTCGATATAGGCGTTCACCGCACTGCCCAGTTCGCCGCTCTCCGTCTTCGTCACTTTGTCGTCCTCCGACTTCCAGAGCGTCAGCAGCAATGTCTTGATGCTGTCCTTTTTCTCCACGTCGAACACGTAATCATCGGTGTAGAACGGGTTGAACGAAATCGGTTTCTCCTCCGTGTAGGTGAAGTACACGCCGTCCGCCCCGTTTGTCTTGCACCGGATCATCTCGCACAAGCCCTGATAGGAGTTTCCCGTGTCCACCAGCACCACGTGCGTACCCTGCTCGTAGTATTGCCTCACGAGGTGGTTCATAAAAAAGGATTTGCCGCTGCCCGAAGGACCCAACACGAACTTGTTGCGGTTGGTCGTGATACCCCGCTTCATCGGCAGGTCGCTGATGTCGAGGTGCAACGGTTTTCCCGTAAGCCTGTCCACCATCTTGATGCCGAAGGGCGAGAGCGAACTGCGGTAGTTGGTTTCCTCCGTGAAGAGGCACACCGCCTGCTCGATGAATGTATGGAAACTCTCTTCCGCCGGGAAGTCCGCCGCGTTGCCGGGCATCGCCGCCCAGTAGAGCGTCGGGCAGTCGATGGTATTGTGGCGCGGCACGCACTCCATGCTTGCCAGCTGGCTGCCCACATCGTTCTTGATATGCTTCAGTTCCTCCGCGTCATCGCTCCACGCCATGACGTTGAAGTGCGCCCGTACCGAGGTCAGCCCGTAGGAATGGGCTTCGTTCAGGTACTGGTCTATCCACTCGCGGTTGATGCTGTTGCTCCGGCTGTATCGGGATAGCGACTGCATATTCCTTGCGGACTTCTCGAACTTCTGCAAATTTTCCTCGCTGTTGTCGATAATCACATACTGGTTATAGATGTGGTTGCAGGAAAGCAGCAGCCCCACGGGGGAGGCGAAGGAGAGGCGGCAGTCCGAGCGGTCGGTGGAGAGTTTCTCGTAGCGGATGTCGGTAGCCACCTTTCCGGGCATATCCTCCGCGTCGGAGAGGGTGTGCAGGCACAGGCGGTTGTCACCGATACGCATTTCTTTTGCCGAGAGGTCGATGTCCTGCAAGGTCGTGTCGCCTTCGGGCATGAGCGAGAAGTAACGCTCTATCAGCCCGGCGGACTTCTCCGTCCCGACAATCTCGTCGGTGGAGAGGCGGCGCAGCCTCACAAAGCCGCTGTCGTTCATGATGCGCTCGAACTGTTCGGCGGCCTCCATGAACTTCCCGGCGGTTTCCTTGTCCAGCTCCTTCGGGATGATATGTCCCCGGCACAGCGTACTGAAGTTGCTCTGCATACGGTTACGTTCTTTCGTCGTCTTGGTCAAGTAGAGATAGCAGGAGTGTTTCAGGTACGGACGCTCGTTGAAGTGGCGTTCAAAGGAACGGCTCAAGAAACTCATGTCGTCCTTCTGTAACTCCGGCATATATTTCTCCTTGATGAACCAATCCTGCTTATGCACGACGCAGAAGTACGGCAGCACCTTGATAGCCTTGCACCAGCAGCCGTGTATCGCCTCGTACTCTGCGCCCGTCACGGTGTAAAGCTCCGGCAGTTCCACCTCAAAAGCCACCGTGATGTCGGCGTCTTTGGAGATGATGCAGCCATGCTCCACCGCCAGCAGGGGGAACTTGTTTTCCAGTGTTGTCATTTTGGATGTATTTCTCATGTCGTTTCTTCCTTTCGTTGCCGTTTGAGTAATCGGGTGATCCGCCGTCGGTTGATAAGGTATCGGGGATGGCTCCTTGCCGCTCCCAATTTCATCAGCCCGTGTTCGCCGTACCGGGCGTTCAGCGCGAAGGTCTGCCATACGAGGACGGAAGACGATGCCGCGCCGAAGCCGATACATATCCACTGGTCGATGCCGACCATATAGAGGATGACGAACAGGACGAAGAGAGCCAGCAGACCTCCGCAGAAGATGAAGAGGTACTGAGCCTTCAAACCCTTGAACTCGACCGGACGGCCGATACCCTTGTTTATCGGGTATTCAGCCATACATTGTTTATTAAAGGAAGAATGAGCGCAGGATAGTGGCGGCGACAATCAAGAAGATACAAGCCCCGAACCACGAGGCGGCGGTCTTCGAGGTGTCCGGGTCTCCGGACGAGAATTTTCCGTACACTTTCACGCCACCGATAAGCCCGACTACCGCGCCGATGGCGTAGATTAATTTCGTGCCGGGGTCGAAATACGAACTCACCATAGAGGTGGCTTCGTTGATGCCAGCCAGACCGTTTCCCTGTGCGAAAGCGGAGGCGGTTGCGGCAATCATAAGTGCCGCAGCGATGATTAACTTTTGTCTGATGTTCTTGTTCATAAACTGTTCTTTTTTGTGCCGTCCAAAGGGTGGATAGTCCTTTTTCGGGCGGTTGATACTTGATTACTTTACTTTGGTTTTAGTGGTTGCCCGTTTGTTTCTACGGACTTGGGGCTGTCCGTTGCGGGTTGGCTGTACCTTGTACCGCCGTGCGCGTGGGTGTCGTCATTTTACGTTTTCATTTCCATTCTTTTTTAGTTGTTATACATAGTTTCGGAAGTCGAACTCCTCGATGTTGTCGGGAATCACGAACACCTTTTCCTTTTGTTGTGTCACGGTCATGTTCACCGTGTCCACGAAAACTGCCATCGCCTTTGCAATCCTCTCGCTCATTGCTTCATCGGTCAGGCGTTCCGTTATTCTTGTGAAAAGCTCTGTCCCGTCCAGTTCCGTCATGACCTTTCCGGCGTGTCGCATTTCCTCATCGGATGGTGATTCCTTCCGTATGGTGTGTACTGCCATGTCAATATCCTCGAAGCTACTTCCCGAAGCCTGCTTTTTGTCTGGTTCTTCATCCTCCGGTTCATCTTCTCCGTACTCCAGTTCCGAGGGCGGGATGCTCGTGAAGGTTTCATCGAGTTTGTCCTCCGGTACTTGTGTCGGGCGTGAGACGGTTTCCGTGTTTCCGTCGTCAAAAGTAGCCTCTTCCTCCGACAGCTCAATGCCTTTTTCCGAAGTGGCGGCTTCTTGCGTCGGTATGGCAGCGGTTGTCCGGGTCGATGCCATCTTGAAACGGCTCTTGCCAATGATGTCCGAGGTGTCTGCGTGAGGTATTTCCTTATCCTTTCCTTGCTCTGCCACCGTACTGTCCAATGACCGCCACAGCCCGGCAATATGTCTGAAGAAACGGATGAGCTTCATGTCCATGATGCGGTCATAGAACAGCAGAAACAGAAACCACACGTTGCAAGCAACCGATACGATTAAAAACGCCTTTGTCATAATCTTACTTTTTGGGCGTTTTCAATCTGTTCCATGTACTGCTGCCCGTATTGTCGGAAATGGTCGCGGAGGATGTTATCCACAAACTTGCCGATGCTCAAACCGTTTCCCATCCGACTGGTAACGATAGCGACTTTCTCATGAATTTCTCGGCTGATGTATATACATTGCCGCGTTTTGATTTCCGATGCTTGCAGGAAAGTCGAGAGCGGTTTGTCTCTGCCTTTATCCTTGCGGAAGTCAACGTCGGTATTTTCATGCCCGTAGTCGGTTACACACTTTGCTGCACGGACAGCGGTTCTTTCACTCTTTCCTGTTTGCAGATACTCAGCCTGACGGTTCTTATTTGTTCTTTTCATACTTCTTTGTTGTTTTTGAGTGTTTATAAATTATAGGATTCCATGTGCCGTTTGAACGATTCGGCTATCTCGTCTTGGAACAGCGTGAAATGGTGTGTCAGCACGTTGTCAAGAAATGCCGCGATAGTCACTTCGTTGCCTCCGATTACATGAAGCATCTTCTGTATGCGGTCGTGGTACTCCTTGCGGATATAGACCTGCTTGCCGAGCCTTGCCGTGATATTGGAACCGCATATGAATACTGTGTCATAATCCAATTTTTCCGGCTTGCTGTTCCTGCGCCTGCGTTCCGGCTCCTCTTTGGAGTGCGAGGCGGGTGGAGAAACGGCTTCTTGTATCGCTTCTTTCGGAGGTGGGACAGGAGCGTTCCCGTCCGTGCTTCTCGCTTCCGGCGGAATGCTTGTATCGTCCAGTCGAAATGAGTTGATTACGGCTTCGCTGTCGATGTCCTCGATTCTTGTTTTCTTTGCCATGCCGTTCAGTTTTTGATGATGCCGAGAATCTCATCGACGAGTTTGTCGAGGTTGCTGCCGCGTACCAGTATTTTGTCCGCCGGAAACGCCGTGGAGCGGAATACCGCCTTGCGTTCTGCCGCCGTCTCCTTGCGGAAGCGCTTACTGTCCGGTAGATGTGTTTCCAGAATGGGCAGGGCGAACTCGGCACAGACCTTGTCGTATGCCTTGTAAAGTTCAGTCTTTTCGCGTCCGTCCACCATGTTCCACACGAGGTAAATCCCTTTGATGCCGGACTTGCCCGTGCTTATCATCTGTTCGTTGATGACAGTGGCGAACTTGATGGAACTCTCCATCACCACACGGTCGGCGATGATGGGCGTGAAGATATAGTCCATTTGGGAAATGGTCTGCACCACATCGGCATTGTTGATTGTTCCCGGCAGGTCGAAGAACACGAAATCGAGGTCGGGCTGCGCTGCCACCAGATTTTCGGCGGTCTTTACCGCATCTTCCGCACGGCTGCATCTGATGGTGTACGGGTTCTTCTTCAGTCGTTTGAGCTGCTCATACGCCAGCACCTTGTAATGCCCGTCCTCCATGACGGCTTTCATGTCACGCTTGCGCATGTCATGGATACTGTACTGCGGGAAATCGCAGTCCACCACGGCTACGTTGTAGCCTTTCACATAGTGCAGATAGCTTGCTACAAGCACTGTCAGGGTTGTCTTACCCGCTCCACCTTTCTGCGTGGAGATTGCCACATAAGTTGCTTCTTTCATTTTTTTGATAATTTATTTGGTTATACATCTGTCCGGTGGCGGTAGCGTATTGTCATTAGTACGTACGCACGCACTCCCATTCATTTATTTATTCACTCCTTAATCCGGCTGTGCCTGCGGGTATTCATCGGTTTGTCCAACCGTCCATGCTTTTATCCGTCCGCACGGACGTGTGCTTGGAAAACTATCTGAATACATACACCTGTTTTCAACCGTTTGGATTGATGCCCGGATTGCTGTCCGAACATCCGGCGGAAGGAGTGTATTTTCAGTCCCACATCCGAATCACACTGCAAATAAACAAGGATATTTTGGAACTTGTATCACTTCTCCGGCAAGTGGCAGCACGTTGCGCCGGTTGGCACTGATTGTCCGGGTCAAGCCTCTGTCGGACATCGCCTTAAGGGCGTAACTTTGCACCCGAACGGCAGGGTACGCCGCAGGTAGCGCAGCCCGGAGTTTGAAAGGAATCATCCCCAATCCGTCCCCGACGGATTTTTATGTTCACCTGAACATAGCAAGATGTCTTTTCAGCCGCTCAAAATATTTTGAGCAGCCACGAAAAGCACTTGCCCTTGCAGGGGGCGGGCTTTCCCTCCGAAGTCGGGAAGCCTTTCAGAACTGCGGTGCTGTAATCCGAAGCGGCGGCTTATGCCGTCAATCCGCTAAATCCAAAGTAATATGAAAGAGAAAAGGAAAAGCAAATCAGGGAGAAATCCCAAACTTGATCCGGCGGTGTACCGGTACACCGTCCGTTTCAACGAGGAGGAACACAACCGTTTCCTCGCCATGTTCGGAAAATCGGGTGTCTATGCACGGTCTGTTTTCCTCAAAGCGCACTTCTTCGGGCAACCGTTCAAGGTGCTGAAGGTGGACAAGACGTTGGTGGACTATTACACCAAACTGTCGGATTTTCATGCACAATTCCGTGCCGTGGGTACGAATTACAACCAAGTCGTGAAGGAACTGAGGCTGCATTTTTCAGAGAAAAAGGCGATGGCGTTGCTCTACAAATTAGAGCAACACACCGTCGAACTCGTGAAACTGAGCCGCCGGATTGTGGAACTTTCAAGGGAAATGGAGGCAAAATGGTCGCAAAAATCAGTGTAGGAAGTTCGTTGTACGGCGCGATTGCCTACAACGGGGAGAAGATTAACGAGGCGCAGGGGCGGCTTCTCACCACCAACCGCATCTACAATGACGGTTCGGGAACGGTGGACATAGGCAAGGCGATGGAGGGTTTTCTCACCTTCCTGCCACCGCAGATGAAGATCGAGAAGCCGGTGGTGCATATCTCTCTCAACCCGCACCCGGAGGATGTGCTGACCGATATTGAGTTGCAGAATATCGCCCGCGAGTATCTGGAAAAACTCGGTTTCGGAAACCAGCCTTATCTTGTATTCAAGCACGAGGACATCGACCGCCACCACCTGCACATCGTGACGGTCAACGTGGACGAGAACGGGAAAAGGCTCAACCGGGATTTTCTCTACCGCCGCAGCGACCGTATCCGCAGGGAACTGGAACAGAAGTACGGATTGCATCCGGCAGAACGTAAAAATCAGAGATTGGATAATCCGTTGCGCAAGGTGGCCGCATCGGCAGGTGATGTGAAGAAGCAGGTAGGCAACACCGTGAAGGCTCTGAATGGGCAGTACCGTTTCCAGACGATGGGCGAATACCGTGCGCTCCTTTCCTTATATAATATGACGGTGGAGGAAGCGAGGGGCAACGTGCGCGGACGGGAGTATCACGGGCTGGTCTATTCCGTCACGGACGACAAGGGTAACAAGGTGGGCAACCCGTTCAAATCCTCGCTTTTCGGGAAGTCCGCAGGCTATGAAGCCGTACAGAAGAAGTTTGTCCGTTCCAAATCGGAAATCAAGGATAGGAAACTGGCAGACATGACGAAACGCACCGTC
>NZ_QTLI01000035.1:0-17509 GCF_003434625.1 Parabacteroides sp. AM17-47 | reverse complement strand
TGTGAAGAAGCAGGTAGGCAACACCGTGAAGGCTCTGAATGGGCAGTACCGTTTCCAGACGATGGGCGAATACCGTGCGCTCCTTTCCTTATATAATATGACGGTGGAGGAAGCGAGGGGCAACGTGCGCGGACGGGAGTATCACGGGCTGGTCTATTCCGTCACGGACGACAAGGGTAACAAGGTGGGCAACCCGTTCAAATCCTCGCTTTTCGGGAAGTCCGCAGGCTATGAAGCCGTACAGAAGAAGTTTGTCCGTTCCAAATCGGAAATCAAGGATAGGAAACTGGCAGACATGACGAAACGCACCGTCCTTTCCGTGCTGCAAGGCACTTATGACAAGGACAAATTTGTATCCCAACTCAAAGAGAAGGGCATCGACACCGTACTGCGCTACACAGAGGAAGGGCGCATCTATGGGGCTACCTTCATCGACCACCGCACGGGATGCGTGCTGAACGGTTCGCGCATGGGTAAGGAGCTTTCGGCGAATGCCTTGCAGGAACACTTCACCCTGCCATACGCCGGACAACCGCCGATACCGCTATCCATCCCTGTGGATGCTGCGGACAAGGCACACGGGCAGACCGCCTACGACAGTGAAGATATATCGGGCGGTATGGGCTTGCTCACTCCCGAAGGTCCGGCGGTAGATGCCGAGGAAGAGGCTTTCATCCGGGCGATGAAGCGCAAAAAGAAGAAAAAACGCAAGGGCTTGGGTATGTAATCAGAGTATCAACAATTAAAAAATCAATGTATGTCACAACAAGAAGACGATTTGAGGGCATTGGCGAAAATCATGGATTTTCTGCGTGCCGTGAGTATCATTTTAGTGGTCATGAACGTGTACTGGTTCTGCTACGAAGCCATCCGGCTGTGGGGCGTGAACATCGGCGTGGTGGACAAAATCCTTCTGAACTTCGACCGCACGGCGGGGCTGTTCCATTCCATTCTCTACACGAAGCTGTTTTCCGTCCTTTTGCTTGCCTTGTCCTGTCTGGGTACGAAGGGTGTCAAGGGTGAGAAAATCACTTGGGGGAGAATCTGGACAGCATTTGCCGTCGGGTTCGTGCTGTTTTTCCTGAACTGGTGGTTGCTGCCCCTGCCGCTGCCGCTTGAAGCGGTGACGGGACTGTATGTCCTTACCATTGGAACGGGCTATGTCTGCCTGTTGATGGGTGGTCTGTGGATGAGCCGCCTGTTGAAACACAATTTGATGGAGGATGTTTTCAACAACGAGAACGAGAGTTTCATGCAGGAAACGAGGCTTATCGAAAGCGAGTATTCGGTCAATCTGCCGACACGTTTCTATTACAGGAAACGCTGGAACAACGGTTGGATCAATGTAGTTAATCCCTTCCGTGCGTCCATCGTGTTGGGTACGCCGGGCAGCGGCAAGTCCTATGCCGTGGTAAACAATTTTATCAAGCAACAGATTGAAAAGGGCTTTAGTCAATACATCTACGATTTCAAGTATCCCGACCTATCTACTATTGCCTACAACCATTTGCTGAACCACCCGGACGGCTACAAGGTAAAGCCGAAGTTCTATGTGATCAACTTCGACGACCCGCGACGCTCTCATCGGTGCAATCCCATTCACCCGGATTTTATGGAAGATATTACGGATGCCTATGAGAGTGCCTACACAATAATGCTCAACCTCAATAAAACGTGGGTGCAAAAGCAGGGCGACTTCTTCGTGGAGTCACCTATCATTCTGTTTGCCAGTATTATCTGGTATCTCAAAATCTATCAGAACGGGAAGTTTTGCACGTTTCCCCATGCTATCGAGTTTCTGAACCGCCGTTACGAGGATATATTTCCGATACTGACCTCTTATCCGGAGCTGGAGAACTACCTTTCGCCGTTCATGGATGCGTGGCTTGGAGGGGCTGCGGAGCAGCTCATGGGTCAGATAGCGTCGGCAAAAATCCCGCTTTCGAGGATGATTTCACCGCAGCTCTACTGGGTGATGTCAGACAGCGAGTTTACGCTGGACATCAACAATCCCGAAGAGCCGAAAATCCTCTGCGTGGGTAACAATCCCGACCGTCAGAATATCTACGGTGCGGCACTCGGTCTGTATAATTCCCGTATCGTGAAGCTCATCAACAAGAAGGGGATGCTGAAGTCATCGGTCATCATCGACGAGTTGCCCACAATATACTTCAAAGGGTTGGACAATCTTATAGCTACCGCCCGAAGCAACAAGGTTGCCGTGTGTCTGGGCTTTCAGGATTTCAGCCAGTTAGTGCGTGACTACGGGGACAAAGAGGCGAAAGTGGTGATGAACACTGTCGGCAATATTTTCTCCGGTCAGGTGGTGGGGGAAACAGCCAAGACGCTCTCCGAGCGGTTCGGTAAGGTGTTGCAGAAACGGCAGTCCATCTCCATCAACCGGCAGGATGTTTCCACCTCCATCAACACGCAGATGGACGCGCTCATTCCACCGAGTAAGATTTCCGGGCTTACGCAGGGAATGTTTGTCGGTTCTGTATCCGACAACTTCAACGAGCGTATCGAGCAGAAGATTTTTCATTGCGAGATTGTGGTGGATGCCGAAAAGGTGAAACGGGAAGAAAGTGCCTACAAGAAAATTCCCGTCATTACAAACTTCACGGACGAGGACGGCAACGACCGCATGAAGGAAACGGTGCAGGCGAACTACCGGCGCATCAAGGAAGAGGTGAAGCAGATTGTGCAGGAGGAACTGGAGCGTATCAAAAACGATCCGGTGCTGTGTAAACTGCTACCAGATAATGAGACTGTCTAACAAGTCCCCAAAATTGAAAATTATCCCTATCGAAGTTTGAAGTGACCCCCAAAAGTTGGATACAATTTTTTTGGGGGGCACTTCAGTTCTGACGGGTAAAATCGTAAAATTCGGACTTGTTAGACAAATACTTACGCGGTTTCAACCTCAGGTACTGAATCTATCGAATTGACAAATTTAACCAATTGCGGATCTGAATCTTTTTGTATGAGGTTTCGGAGACTCTTTTTCAATTCATAAGCATCATCCCCTGCTGTATTTATTAAATCCATATAAAAATCTTTGTTTTGCAGAATCAATGAACGGCATGCCCCATCGGAAATTACAGGTTTCACTATTTTATCAATAACGTCTCCAGCTTGACTTTTCAAATTACCATGCGATCTAAGCCATGTTTCGAAAAATTGAAACTTTATTGCATTGATAGTCTTTTTACCGATGCAGAAATCATTTCTTATATCGGTAACTGTCGATTTAATTTTTCGTTTATCCAATCTTTCAACTATATTCTTGAAACAATTAGGGAAAGGATTCAAACTTTGAGTTCCAGAAGCAATATCCATCAGAATCTTTTTGCCAAATTCAGTCAAGTTATCTGGCAAGGATTTGATTTTAGCCAGTAAATGTTTTATTGCGACAAACCAATAATATGATGTATGTGCTGTTCTTTGGGCGTATAATGTATCAACACTTATTTCAGACAACGCTTCGAACGCTATTTTATTGATATGATCGGTCAGGACATTGCTTATTTTAGTGGTCAAATCGTAAAAAGATGCGTCAGGAATTACATCTTTAATATTGTTCTTAGTGATATACTTATCCAAATCGGTATTCCACTCTGCTAAATGCTCGATAAATACCTCATCCGTTACACCTATTCTGTTCTTAATATCTTCAAATTGGGGCAATATGTCTGAGAGCAATAATTTATAGCCAAGTTTATGATTTACCATGTATTGTAGTGTTTCATTTAATAGCGGTATATTCCATCCCACACTATTTACTAATAAGTCTCCATGATCCACATAATAGTCCATGAGTTCTGCAACATATTTTATATCTCCACCCTCTATTAAGGAAACGGAATGACCATGTGCCAATTGCATGGCGACTAAATCGTAATATCCAGACTCTTTAATGTTTCGGCCATCAGTTTCTAATTCAGAATGCAACTGATTTATGTAGGTTGAATCTAACGTTACAGGTAAAGGTCTTTCTTCGTCAGATGCCAATAAACGATAGGTTGTAAATATAGCCCCTATATTATCTTTATTTACATTCTGTTCATCAATGCAATTCGTGATCGCTTGCAAAAGCGTTGGAAACGTATAGGTAGAATTATCTTTTAACGTTTTTACAATATCTGCATGGTCGAAATTATCGGGTAGTAAGTTTGCCAAATAATTATCGAGCGCCTCCGAATTTGTTGCTACTTGATAATATTTATATGCTTTAGTTGTCGCGTTATCCCGATAGGCAGCATCTGTTGCATTTGCAGCTTGAATATAATCGATAAATGTATTTGGCTTGACTGTTTTTGCTTCAATCAATGACGTAAAATCGCACGCCAACTTATTTTGCGCAATAAACCTGTCTATTGCATCTAACGTTTTGAAATAGTCGCCGCCATTGAAGTCATTGAACCGAACTATCTTCTTATATAATTGAGCAATCACATGGTTTTGGCTTTCCGTGTCTAAATGCAACAGCAGTTCTTGGTATTCGACAGGGAACACCTGCTTCTCTATGGATTCTTTTAATTTCAATTGTGCTATTCTTTGCCATACACGCAGAATAACATCGCTCTTTCGAGTTAATTTATGCAAACAATGTATAATCTTATCGATAAGCGCATTGTCCATACATTGTATAACTTCTTCTAATACAGTGTCAAATTGTTTATTAGTCTCTGCATATTGATTTATGTCGTGGTCTTCTTCTCCGTTGATGCAGCCTTCAATATATTTTTTCAATGGAATTTGTCGAGCATCTTCAACATCGACACCATATACCAAAGCTGCAATTTCGCGTTGTGTTTGCAGATCATTGTTAATTATTGTTTGAATGCCATTCAGATAGTCGCCGGACAATATTTGTTCTACTGGATTTGCCAGAATATCCGTCTTCTTCAAACAGAACAATGCTATGTTTATCATCAAAATTTCGTTACACCACTCTTGTTTAAGAGCGACCATCTCATTGATATATGATATAATTTCCCTAACATTGGCATTAGGATTTACCAATCTGAATATCCGATTTATAGTTTCTTTCGCTTCATTTTCTGTTTCTCCAAATGCTTCAACAAACAGTTTGTTGAATATACTTCGATAGTCGGTAATAACAGGAGGAGCAACACGATAAACAATAGGGAAAGTTTTATTGATAAAATACTTGGTCAGTTGTTTCGTTTGTTCGTCGGTCTCATCTCCGAATGCACAAGCTAAATGTGTTTCATCGAAAGGAATAACAGCCCAAACATTTTCAAAACCGCTATCGGCGAAGAACGTATGGATAGAAGACCATAATTCTTTTACTTTTTCAGCGGGGAGACGATCCATGTTGTCAAAAACAAGGACTAATTTACGTTGTCCTTTTTCCTTGATAAAATCAGAAATGTCTTGCATCCATGTTTTGAACTCGTAAACCGTTGGTTCGTCTTCGCTCAAAGTCTCATAGCAAACGTCCTTTTCGACTTTATCTTGATAAATAGCTAACATATAACTCCATCCATATTTATGATCTTTGCTATATGCCCATTTCCAAACGCACAATGCAATAAGAACTGGCAGTGCAGCTATGATAATAGACAATAAAGAAAACCACCATGTTGTGGGTGTAGGTTTTACTGCATACGCAATAAATGTAAATATCGGAGTTAAAACTGCAACCAAAAATGCCGCAACCATACCATTACTGATAAGGGGATATTTTTCGGTTACGGTCTCCGTTTTACGGGCTAATAAATATTTCAGCTTTTCAGACCATGATACGGTTTTCGTACCTCCACCTTTGACTTTTATTGTTGCATTTCCAGATAGGATACCATCATCAATAAGTTTGCTTGTAAGCAATTCCAATATAGAGCGGCGTTGCAAGTCCTCTTGATGTCCCCATGCGTCATACTCAAAAAAGTAATAGTCGTCTGATAATTCACGTTCCAACATTTTAACCACGTTGGATTTTCCAGATCCCCAAATACCTTCGATGCCGATAATTCGAGGTAAAGTACATTCCTCATCCAATGAATCATTCTGACAAAAATGGCGAGCAATAGTTTTTGCCAACCTTTCTTGCGAACCTCCATCGAATTTGTCAATACCACACGGTTTATTTTGGATAAACCGCGGATATTGCTGTTTGGATTGTAGTTTTGTTTCCATATACGTAATTTATTGATTATACGAACTCCAAATAATTCTCCCGATTTACCACATGAAACTCGGCATAGGGATAGGCTTCTTGGAAGGCTTTCGGTGCGGCCGGCATTTTATTTCCCCACTTGAACTCCAAGGCGGTAAGACTGTCGGCACTCTCCTCAATCAGGTCGATTTCCTGTTTGTCGTAGGTGCGCCAGAAATAGAACTCCCTGTGCAGTCCCTCATTGAAGTTCGCTTTGCGCCGCTCTCCGATGATGTAGTTCTCCCACAGCGCACCGACATCCTGCCGAATGGCCAGCGGTGAGAAAGCCCCGATAATGGCATTGCGAATGCCGTTGTCGTAGAAGTACCACTTGCCAGCTTTTGTAACCTCCTTGCGTAGGTTACGCGAATAAGCCCCCAGACGATAGATAACGAAGACCTTTTCCAATAGGTCGAGGTATTTTTCAACGGTCGTCTTGCTCATGCCGAGTTGTTTACCTAACTCTTCGTAAGAAACTTCGCTGCCCAACTGAAAAGCTATCAATCGCAGTAGATCGCGCATCTTGCTCGAATTTTTTAAGCCGTCAATTGCTAAGATATCTTTAAGCAGGTATGCACCGACAATATCACGTAGGTAGTCTGTTTTACGTTCATAGTTCTCCATCATTACTACTTCGGGATAGGAACCGTAAATCAAGCGCGCTTCGAGGTTCTGGCGGGTTTCAAGTGCCGTTTCCGTCTGTGCGATTTCCCGTTGCGAGAATGGTGTAAGGAGAAATTGCGTACTGCGGCCGACCAACGGTTCACCAGTCTTATTCAGCAAATCGAATGACGAAGAACCACTTGCCAAGACACTTATTCCCGGTATTTCATCAACTATCAACTTCAGAATACTACCGATTTGTGGTATGTTCTGTGCCTCATCAATAGCCAGCAAATCAATACCATCCAATAAATGCCGATAATTGGCTATTGAGCGATTCTCCAATAGTGCTAATGTGTCGTAGTCTTCGCCGTTGAGCATCATCGTCCTACCTGAATAGTTGTCCACAATTTTACGCATCATTACCGTTTTACCAACACGGCGAGCACCAAAAATCAGTACTGCTTTATTGGGCGCGATTCGTGCTGTAATCTTCTCTTGAAGTATTCTATTTACTGTTTCCATACCTTATAAAATATAATGCAAAGATAATCATATTTTTTTAATTGGCGAATTTTACAAAAAAAACGGGCTATTAAATGGCGATTTTTACAACCACAATCTTATGGAAGTTGTTTCATTGTTTTTAGTAATGATATATGTTCATACTATGATGACTCAATAATTTACCAGACATACGTTTCTGAAATTTGTCCTTATAGGAATGAAAAACTCACATATATTGTGCTAATTAATATATAATTAAATGAAAATAAAAAGACAGGATACGAGTATTCCTGTCTTCTCATATGTAATGGATATTTTTTTATTTTCTCATCCGCTCCAACTCCTCATCACGCAACATTCTCTCGTTCAGTTTTTCCTGCATCCTGTCAATGAAATAGGTGCGGCTTTCGTTCTTCCGGCGTTTGATATCAGTGTAGAAGCGGTAGCAGTCTTTAGAATCAACCCCGAATATCTTATAGAGAAGTGGGGCGAGCTGTTTGAGCGGCATATTGCCGTTGTTGATGCAGCCCATCACGTCTATGCCGTAGATAAGTTCCACGAGGTCGATGGCATTGCCCGTCCATTGAAGAAGGCTGGCGGTGGTTTCTGTTGCGTTGTTGGCGGATATTAGTGGTGGCACTTGGGGCGTGGCAAGGAATTTCTGCATCTTTCTTACGAAAGACAGAGCCTTGCTGACGTAGGCGGCAATCTCTCTTCTTTCTTCTGACAGATTACGCACCGGATGGTGCTGCAACTCGATTTCGATGTAGGCAAGCGCGATGACGGTAAGGTTCATGTCCATGCCGCCGTTGCACAGTTCGATCACTTGGGTGGCGAAAGCCGTGTATGCCGTTTCCATATTGCAGTCGCCGGCTTCGTTTATCAGGCGGAAAAAGTCGGTTTCCGCCAGCAAGAAATAATTCATGGTTCTGTCAATTTTGAAAATTACACTTTGTTTTCTGCGTGCGCACATGAATATAATTGGCAAAAAACGCGGCAGAAAATAAAAAATCCAACACTCAATTTTACAAAGTGCTGGATTTCAGAGGTATAAAATTCAGTATTTTTTCACAAGGACAAATTATCTCCGACTTAAATTGTTTGTAATCGGAACATTTATTCTATTCCTGAAAATAGAAATGTATGCTTGCCGCACATTTTGGCTATCTTGCTTTTTTATCAAGGATATAGATAATGCGACATACACCGTTGGGATAGCTTTTCAAAGAGGAAAGCGTCCAGTGTTGCTCTGGCAGAGCCGACTTAAAAAAATGTCGTCCGCTTCCGGATATGAAAGGAACGGTGTATAGTATGATTTCATCCACAGCGTGCATCCGCAGTAGTCCGTTTATATAGTCTGCCGTGTCCGGTGTGGCTTCCGCGAGGTAACGGATGTTTGTGCAGTCTTTTCTCCATTCGTGCAGCATTGAAATGGAATAGTCCGGTGTCACACGGTAAAAGGCTTTCTTCCTGATTTCATCAAGACCGCAACGGTCAAGGCACAAATCCTGATGTGCTTTATAATATAACTCTGAAGAAAGACATCCGTCCATCGTCAGTACGGCGAGAATCTGAACTTTACCCATAATCGTTTCCTTTCGTTAGGCAAGGGTAAAAAAGTAGCGTGCAATTCACACTACCTTCAAGCGATGGCTCTGGTAAAGCCTTTACGGAGAGTACGTGAATGCACGCTATGCGTAAGCATAGCATAAGCATCACGCAATCGTCTCCGTAGTTCCAATTTACCAGATTTTCGCTTGAAACGCCTTGCGGTCTTATCCTATATGTTGGCGGCGAAAAGCTCCTGCCAATCGCCGTTTTTCTCAAATGTTATGCAAAGATAGCCAAATTCAGTGAATTACGGGCTATGATTGCTTGAATTTATATTTAATCTCCTATGCGCACTTTATCTCCTATCGAAACATTAATCTTGTCCAGGACTCCCGATATCTGCGATTTTATTTCGATCTCCTTCATCGGAAAAACATTGCCGGATATGTTTATTTCCTCTTTGATCTCGCGATATTGTGGTTGTGTAGTTTCGTAAATTGCCTTTGTACCTCTTAGCGAAGAACGAAAAGCAACAAATGCCAGTGTGGCGGAAAAGATGCAAATTAATATAATCTTAAATGTCTTCATTATCCTATATTTTCGTTTCTAATGGCGTCAATGGGTTGTATAACAGATGCTTTCATAGCCGGAAATGCTCCGGCAATGACACCGGACAAAATCAAGATAACCAAAGCGAGAACAGCTACATTTATATCTATTTCTGCATGCTTTATCATTGTCGCGTGACGGGCGCTTTCGAGCAACCAATTTATAATCTCAAGAATAGCTGCACCTGATATCAATCCGATGATACCGGAGATTACAGTTATGATGACAGATTCCGTCAGCATTAACACAAGAATGGATTTAGGAGTTGCTCCTACAGCCTTACGGATGCCTATTTCGCTACTCCTTTCTTTGATCACGACAAACATGATGTTGCTTACTCCAACAATACCACTTATCAGAAAACAAATTCCTACGATCCAGATAAACATTTTCAATCCATCAAAGAGTCCCTCAAAAGCAGATGTTTGTGTCTCAAAATTGATTATCTGTAAGGCTTGCTTATCAGAATAAGCAAATTGGTATTTATTAGCGATGAAGGCTCTCAGCTCATTCTCAAATCGCTTGGAATCAACTTCTTTGTTCAGATATAAACAGAAAGCGCGCAATGGAGTCTTATTGTCAATACAGTTTATGTAACTTGAGAAGGGCACATATACCGAATTGATTTCCGAAGCGCTGAAAATATCATCATTCTTTAGTACGCCTATCACCTTAAAATCAATACCGGCAATGTTGATCGACTTACCCAACGCTTTTTGATTATTAAATAAGGTCGTACTGACATTTTCGCCGATAATGGTAACATTACGGGTATTCTCGTCATCTCCTTTATTAAAATATCGTCCATCTTCGTTGATTTTAAGTATCTTAATTCCCATATAGTTTTCATTGATTCCTATAATCTTAAAAAGTCCGCTTTTAGCTTTATTCATCACTTGCGAATAAGGTCCTGTTATTTCAGGCGAAATAGCTTTTATCCCCGGGAACTGTTTCTTTATGCGGTTAAGAAAATGCAAATCGAAATGCAATTGTTCCCCTTCTCTGATATTCTTATACTTCACCCAGAATCCTCATCATTCCATACCATGACGGATTCACCATAAGTTACTAACGTGGTCACATAGCGGTGTGTGGTATTGATATTGTGCTGGGTTTGAAAAATAGCGATTGATTCATTCTCTATTTTCTGTACACGACTACGCTCGTGCAGAACAATAGCGACCATGCTGCCAATGATCGCCATTAAAAGAAAGTATCCTATAAATATTTTATGCTGCAAAAGTATTTTCATTGGCTTGATATTTTACAATCCAAATATTGCTTTCGTACAATATCTACATGCGGCAGAATCACGAAAAATATCCGAGATGAATAACACTAATAATAATTTCAAATTTTTCTATTTATTGCAGTTACATTCCTCCTCCCAACACATGATAAAGTTTGATTACACTTTGTATGCGTTCAAAACGAGTTTGTAGCTGTTGCACTTCCGCTTCGAGAAGAGACTGTTGGGCGGTCAACACTTCCAGATAGGTGGCATTGGAATGACGCATAAGCGATTCTGTCTTTCGCACAGCATCGCATAATGTTTCAACCTGTCGAGCATTGATTTCAATTTGCGATTTTGCCGTCTGCCATGCAGTCAGAGCATCGTTCACTTCTTTTCCAGCGTTCAGCAATGATTGCCGGAACAACAGTTTGGCTTCTTCCTGACGGCTTTTGGCTATCTTCAAGTTGGCGATGTTTGTGCCCCGGTTGAATAAGGGCTGTGTCAGGGAACCGATGGCATTGAGCAACCATTGTCCGGGATTTACGATTACGCCACCGCCGTTATTAGTCCATCCAAGAGTCCCCGAGAGGGTAATATTGGGATAGAAGGCGGCACGAGCCGCATTGGTGGCGTAGAACGCCTGCGCCAGTTCCATTTCAGCCTGACGCACGTCGGGACGGTTGGAAAGCAGTTGCAAAGGGACTCCAATCGAGACAGTATCGGGGAAAGCAGCCTCGGCCAGATTACTTCGTCCAATCGAGTGTGACGGCATGGCAAGTATCGCAGACAGGGCATTTTCTGTTTCGGAAATACTCTTGCGTATGGATAACAGGGATGCTTCGAGTCGCATCACGTTCGCCTTTGCCTGCAATACGCCGGCTTCGTTTGATTTCCCCACTTTTTTCAACGCTTCAAGAGTGCGTACGGTAGTCCGCCAGTTCTCCAAAGTCCGGTTACTTATTGTCATTTGTGCGTCAAGCATGGCAAGGGTGTAGTAACTGTCTGCAATAGTGGCGACAAGCTGTGTCTGTACGGCCTGCCGGTAGGCACGGCTTCCTTGTAATGCGGCGGCTGCGCCACGCTTTGCCGCCGTAAGTTTGCCGAAGATGTCCAGTTCCCAGCTTGCCGACGCTCTCACATTATATGTCTTTGCCGTTGCTCCGTCATGTTTATTGGCATTACCTTCGGCAGTCAGTCCCAGTGATGGAAGATATGATAGTCTGGCAGTCATCAGGACGGCTTCTGCCGCTTCCACGCGTAACCGTGCCACATTGAGGTCTGCGTTCCGTTCAAGTCCGGTTTCAATCAAGGACTGGAGTTTCGGGTCGGTAAACATTTCCCGCCACGACAGGGACGCGATGGTCATTGTATCAATGTCCGCCGGCATGTCCCGATACAGATTCTCCGTTGAGAGGTCAGGGCGATGATACCGGCTGTATGTGCCACAGCCGGCAAGCATCCATCCCGACAATATGATATATATTACTGTCTTCTTCATTTAATTATGCTTAACACGTTCTTGGATATATTGGAATACAATAAACAATGACGGCACAAGGAACAACAGAGCCAAAGTACCTACAATCATTCCACCGATTACACCTGTGGCAAGCGAACGGCTGCCGTTGGCACCCACTCCGTGCGCCATCATCAGCGGGACAAGACCGAACACCATGGACAACACAGTCATCAATATGGGGCGCAGGCGGACTTTTGCCGCACTGTATGCTGCCTGTGCCAGCGTCATGCCTTCCGACCGCCGTTTACCGGCGTATTCGGTAAGCAGGATGGCGGTCTTGGCAAGCAGGCCTATAATCATGATAAGTCCGGTCTGCATGTAGATGTTGTTCTCCAGACCGAAGAGCCACGCAAACAGGAAACTGCCCATCAGTCCGCAAGGCACCGACAACAGAACCGCGAAGGGTATGAACACGCTCTCATACAAGGCGCACAGAATCAGATAGACCAGAACCATGCAGAGCAGGAATATAAGCGTGGCATTGTTGGTCGTCTTGCTTTCCTCACGCGAAATGCCGCCAAACTCGTATGTGTAATTTGACGGAAGCACTTCACGTGCCGTCTCGCCGATGGCTTCGAGCACCTGCCCCGAACTGTAGCCCTGAGCCGGAGACCCGCTAATCGAGATGGCGTTGAACAGGTTGAAACGGGTGAGGTCTGACGGGCCGTTGGTCTTGGTCAGGCGCACGAACCGGCTCAAAGGCGACATGCCGCCATCGGTGGCACGCACATACATGTGGTGCAGGGATTCCGCATTCACACGATATTCCGCCGGAGCCTGCATGGTCACATGGTAGAGCTTGGAGAACCGGTTGAAGTCGGAAACATATTGTCCGGTATAATAGCCCGACAATGTGGAAAGCACATCTGCGGGCGACACACCCGACTGTTCGCATTTGGCGGCATCGATATCCACCCAGTATTGCGGATAATCCGTGGCAAAGGAGGAATAGACTTCGCCGATTTCGGGTCGCTGCGACAAGGCTTCGACAAACTTGTCTGCCTCTTCCTTGAAGGCGGCGATGTTTCCGCCCGCCTTGTCCTGCAAATAAAGCTCGAAACCGTTTCCCATGCCGTACCCGGCAATCATCGGAGGCGACATGGCGAACACCGTGGCATCGGGAATATCCGAAGTGGCGGCATAAATCTTTCCGATGACATCATTGACCGACTGCCCCTCTCCCTTACGCTGCTCCCAGTCTTTGAGTGTCACGAAATACATCGCCTGCGAGGGACCGGAACCGCTGAAAGAGAAACCGGCGACCGCACTGCTGTATTCAATCTCGCCGATGCTGTCGAGACGGCTGTTGATACGCTCCATCACCTTACTTGTCTGAGCCATGGATGTGCCGGGCTTCGTGTTCATGCTCACCATGACCGTCCCGGTGTCCTCTTCGGGAATAAGTCCCGTCTTTGTGACATTGACCAGCAGCACCAGCAACCCGAAAGAAATGCCTATGATGCTCCACAACAGCCATCGGCGATGGATAATGAACATCACTCCACGTACATAGCGTCGGCTCAGACGGTCGAAGACGGCATTGAACGCTTTACGGAAACGGGCTGCAAAATTGTTCTTGGTGTTGCCCTGCTCATCGATATAGGGTTTCAGCAGCAGCGCGCAAAGTGCCGGTGAGAGTGTGAAGGCATTGACTGCCGAGATTCCCACGGCAACAGCCATCGTGATACCGAACTGCGTGTAGAACGCTCCCGAAGTCCCGCCCATCATGGCAACGGGGAAAAACACTGCCATAAAGATGATGGTAGAGGTCAGGATAGCCGACGAAACGCCTTTCATGGCATCATCAGCCGCGAGAACCGCAGACTGATAGCCCTCGTCGAACTTCGCCTGCACCGCTTCCACCACCACAATGGCATCATCGACCACAGTTCCGATGGCAAGCACAAGCGCGAACAGGGTGAGCAGGTTGACGGAGAAGCCGATCATGGACATCACGGCGAACGTACCGATAATGGAGACGAAAATGGATATCGTAGGAATAAGCGTGGACTTAATATCTTGCAAAAATACATATACCACCACGATAACCAGAAGTATCGCTTCAATAAGTGTCCGGATAACAGAATTGATGGAAGCATACAGGAACTTGTTGGTATCGGTAAGCACCACGAATTCCGTCCCTTCGGGCAAGTCCCGGCTGAGGTCGTCAAGCACTTCGTGAATCTCCTTGATGGTGCTTGAAGCATTGGACCCGGCTTTCTGGTTGATGAGCATCATGGCTGCCGGATGCCCGTTCACTTCGGAGGAATATTTGTAGTATTCATCGCCCAGTTCCACATCGGCAACCTCCTTCAGCCGAAGCACATTGCCGCCCGGCAGTGACTTGATGACCAACTCACCGAACTCTTCCGCGCCGGACAAGCGTCCGCGGTATTTCATCGTGTATTCATTGGCGGTAGGATGATTGGCACCGAAGGAGCCGGTGGCGGCCTCGATGTTCTGTCGTGCGAGTACGGTGGATATGTCATCGGGGATAAGCCCGTATTGCGCCATCTTGTCGGGACGCAGCCAAAGTCGCATGCTGTAGTTGGAACCGAACATCTGTGCCTTTCCCACGCCGCTGATACGTTTCAGCCTCGGCTCGACATTGATTTTCACGTAATTGTTCAGGAAGGTCTGGTCGAAGCGGTCATCGGGCGAATAGAGCGCGAAAGTCATCAGTTCGGCATTCTGCTGCTTTTCAGTGGTGACACCGGTCTTGGTGGCTTCCGCCGGAAGCTGGCTCAGCGCGCCGTTCACGCGGTTCTGCACGTTTACCGCCGCCATGTCCGCGTTGGTTCCCTGCTTGAAATAGATGTCGATGGAAGCATCGCCCGTATTCGATGCCGTGGAAGTCATATAGGTCATGTCTTCCACGCCGTTGATGGCTTCTTCCAGAGGGGTTATCACTGCCTTCTGCACAGTTTCAGCGTTTGCTCCAGGATAAGTTGCGGATACGTTGATGGTCGGAGGTGCGATGTCGGGGTATTGTTCCACCGGCAAGGAAAACATGGAAATCATGCCCAACAGTACAATCACCACCGAGATAACGCCCGAAAACACCGGGCGGTCTATAAAAAATCGCAGGTTCATTTCGTTTCGTTTTTAGGGGTTATGCTCATGCCTTCTCTCACCAGTCCCACGCCTTCGGCGACAATGGTGTCACCGACCGAAAGACCTTCTTTTACGATAAACCGGTTGCCGTCGTTCAGGCGGTCCACCGTGAGATAGGCGGCTTCCGCCTGTCCGTTTTTCAGACGGTAAGCGATAATCTTGTCCTGCAGTTCCACGGTGGCGGTCATGGGAATGGTTACGGCCTCCGTTTTCGGGTTTTGAAGGATGACATTGCCGATGCTGCCACTCAACAGTTCGCGGTCGGGATTGGGGAACAGGGCTTTGATTTGTACCGTTCCGGTAACAGGATCCACCACGCCGCTTACGGTTTCAATACGTCCTTTCGCCTTGTACAGGCTGCCGTCGTTGAGTTGCAGGCCCACTTCCGGCATCCCGGCTATCATGCTGTCAATCGAGCCATAGCGAGCCAAATATCGCCGTAGCATATTCTCCGAAATGGAGAAATAGGCATACATCTCCGCATTGTCGGACACGACCGTGAAAGGCTGTGCCATATTGGGACCGACAAGCGCACCGATGCGATAGGGCAATGTGCCTACTACTCCGTTGCTCGGGCTTTTGATTTCCGTATAGGAGAGATTGTTGCGTGCATCCGATTCTTGTGCCTTTGCCTGTTCGAGTTCAGCACACGCCACTGCCAGTTGGTTCCGGGCGAGAGAAAGCTCGTAGTCGGATATGACCTTCTCGTCAAACAATGCCTGCTTGCCCCGCAGCTCGATTCTTGCCGTTTCCACTTTTGCCTGTGCCGCGCTGACATTGGCCTGCGCCGTGCGTAATGTCGCCCGATAGGGCACTTGGTCAATTACAGCCAATACTTGACCGGTCTTCACCCGTTCACCCTCTTTCACTTTCAGACGGATAATGCGCCCGGATATTTGCGGCAGGATGTCCACATCCTGCCGTCCGCGTATGGCGGCGGAATAGGACTCGGAGATTTCCACCGGACTTGCCGCGACCTTTATGACCCGATAACTCTGCACCGCATCCTGCTTGCCGTCCGCCTGCCTGCATCCGGTCGGCAGGAACAGCATGAGAGCAAATGCGGCGAAATTCGTGATAATGAATTGCTTGTTCATATTTTCTTCTTGTTTTGTATTAATTCATAAATTGATTTTTGGAACATGAATAAAAGTTTATCTTTTTCGTTCATGCGGATATTATCAGAATAACCGTCTTTTGTTATTTGATACCCACATGGCTTAACCATAAAAATGCCTAAGCCCTTAGTGTACGAACTTACTTCTGAGGCATAGTCTTTACTTGT
The DNA here is from genome assembly GCF_003434625.1 of Parabacteroides sp. AM17-47. Lineage (NCBI taxonomy): Bacteria > Pseudomonadati > Bacteroidota > Bacteroidia > Bacteroidales > Tannerellaceae > Parabacteroides > Parabacteroides sp. AM17-47. The sequence goes on along the minus strand of NZ_QTLI01000035.1, from coordinate 906 downwards.
ATTTAATGGAACTTTCCCTTTAATATGACACCACTCATTATTACAACTGATGTCTTCAATCTCAGACATCAGTTTTTGCAAATCTGTAATAGCTTTGGAACTCGCTACTTGGGGTATCTGCAACTCAAAACAGAGCATCGGTTCGAGAATGTCCACACCTGACTGTTGCAAAGCCAGCCTGAAGACATAAGGGGTCAGCTGTCTGAAATCAGCAGGTGTACTTACCGGGCTATAATACTCGGCTTGAGTAAAAGTTACTTTCAGATCTGTCACTTCCCATCCATGTAAACCAGATTGGCAAGACATACGAATCCCTTCAAAAACGGCATTTTGAAAAGAATGGTTCAGATAACCATAGGAGATGTCACTTTCGATTTGCAACCCTGCCCCTAACGGTAAGGGTTCAAGAGTCAGCCCTATTGTGGCCCAGTAAGGGTTGGGTGGTACTTCGATCTGAATAATCTTATTGACCTTTTTTATAGGTCGTTCTTTGTAGATAGTCTTGATCTCATCAAAATGGACCTTTACGGAAAATCGTTCTTCCAGCAATGTCTGTATGATTTCCTTTTGGGTCAAACCATATAACGAGATTTCCAATTCATCACTATATGAGTTTATGGAAAAGGACAAAGACGGGTCTTCAATCCACAATGTATTCAGAGCGGATATCACCTTGCTTCTCTCTTCGGGCCTGTCTGGCCGGACGGAGGATTTGAGAGCGGGATGCTGATGCGATAATCCTTGAATCAAACAAGGTTCAGCACCTAAATAATTTCCGATTCGAAAATCATCCATATCCTCTACAATCGCGATATCATTGGCGCCCACTTCATCAACATTTATCTCTCTGCCCTGATTGATAGTTTTTAGATTTTTAATCTTGATGAATTTTTCCGAATCGTTGAT
>NZ_QTLI01000034.1:361-36156 GCF_003434625.1 Parabacteroides sp. AM17-47 | reverse complement strand
TTGTTATTGAATGTGTCTACCTATATCAGCATAAGACAAACTAAATGGGTATCGGTAAACTTTTACCCAAATATACCAGAGATCATCCCTCTTTACCCTATAGAATACAAACGCCGTGCCAAAGCATATAACTCACTAACAAACAATATTATACACAAACAGCGAATATTCCATCTTTGGGTAACGGGTAATATCCTTACTCAAAACGGGTAAATTCTTACTCAAAAAGAGTACATTTGCCCATCCTAATATCCGAGAAGCATGTTATCCTTATTCAAACGACACACAAATACACCGCAGCCCGAACTCAGCAAGATGCTTTCCGAGTTCAACCGTTCCTTGATGCTTATCGCAGATAAGTCCCTACTGATCAATAATTTTATCTCCAAGATCAGACAGATATGCCCTGTAGAGATCATTCATCTTTTTCTATTAGATGAGAATACGGGAAAGTATAAACCGCAAGACAGCCCGTTATCCTCTTCCCTCTCTTTCAATGGAAAAGATAAACTGATCAGTTGGCTATTCGTGAACGAACGCTCGCTTCTGCTCTCCCAAAATCCCGATATAGCGGATTACTTCACGGCCGAGGAGCGGGAGAAGCTGGAGCAACTCCAAGCGGAACTCATTTACCCGCTCAAAGTGATGAATAAGGTGAGCGGCGTGATTATGCTGGGAAAGAAGACAGATCGCACCGGTTTTACCGAGAATGAGCTGGGGCTTCTCTCCCTCTTGTTCAACCAAGCGGCATTCGCCATCGAACATGCCTCCCTTTATGAGATCCAATCCGAACGAATCAAGAAGATGTACCGGACCGACCGGCTCGCCACTTTAGGGGAACTGGCCGCCGGAGCCGCCCACGAGATCCGTAACCCGCTGACCGCCATTCGTAGCACGATCCAATACTTAAGCAAGGATTTCTCGGCCGATCCCGTGAAATCGGAGATGGCCACGGAACTCATCTCCGAGGTGGAGCGTATCAACAAGATCGTGCAAGGCCTGCTCTCTTTCGCCCGTCCATCCGCCTTGAATTCATCGGAAGTCAATCTGGAGCAATTGATCAACCAGACATTGCTACTCGTCCATAATACGCTGAAGAAGCAACAGGTCGAGGTGGAATTTGAATATTTCCATGAGAATACCGCCTTGCAAGCGGATGCCGAGCAACTCAAACAAGTATTTCTCAACATCATCCTCAACGCAGTGGAGGCGATGAGCCAGAATCCCCCGGAACGCTCACGTACATTAATAATTAGTATAGAGAAGGGAGCATCCATTGACGATCATTCCCATTACCTGCTCCTCTCCTTCGAGGACAGCGGAAAAGGCATCGGCGAGAAAGATCTGGATCACATCTTCAATCCCTTCTTCACCACCAAAGACGAGGGGACTGGTTTAGGACTCGCCATCTGTTACGGTATCATCAACCGCCACGAGGGCGAGATCGAGGTACACAGTACTCCCGGCAAAGGCACATGTTTCACCATCAAGTTACCGCAATATATAGTATGAAAGCAAAAATAGTAGTAGCCGACGACGAGCCGCGCATCCGTGCGATGATCGCCCTGCTCTTGAAAGAAGACGGATACGAGGTACAAACCGCCGCGAACGGACAAGAGGCCGTAGACGCCCTCCTCTCCTTCCGTCCCGACGTGATCTTGCTAGACCAGCAAATGCCGGTGCTTACCGGCGTGGAGGCATTGGAGAAGATCAAACGGCTATGCCCGAACCAAGTCGTCGTGTTCATAACCGCTTTCGGTTCCGTCTCCTTGGCGGTAGATGCCGTAAAGAAAGGCGCTTACGATTTTATTGAGAAGCCTTTTGACAACGATAAGTTGCTCCTTACCGTAAGCCGTGCCGTAGAGCATTGCCGGATGAAAGGCGAGATCAAGTACTTGAAAAACAAGTTAGGAGATATGAACACCGGTATCATCGGCGAGAAAAGCGGACTGAGGCAGGTCATGCTCCAAGTGGAACGGGTGGCGGAAACCGACGCTACCGTCTTGATCCACGGAGAGAGTGGAACCGGAAAGGAACTGATCGCCTGGGCGATACACGACCGGAGTAAACGCGTGAGCCAGCCTTTCGTGGCGATCAACTGTGGGGCGATCCCGCTCACCTTGATGGAGAGCGAGCTTTTCGGGCATGAGAAAGGCGCCTTTACCGATGCCAAGGAAACACAAGCCGGCACGTTCGAGCGGGCAAATGGCGGTACCCTGTTCCTAGACGAGATCGGCGAGCTCCCGCTAGACGCCCAAGTAAAATTACTGCGTGTATTAGAAGAACGTAAGATTACCCGCATCGGAGGCAAGAAAGCGATCCCCGTCAATGTCCGGATCGTGGCGGCTACGAACCGGAACTTGGAAGAAGAAGTAAGACTGGGTAAATTCCGTCTGGACCTGCTCTATCGGCTGAATGTCTTCACCATACAGCTTCCACCCCTTAGGGAACGGAAAGAGGACATCCCGTTGCTGGCCGCATTTTTCCTTCGCAAACATAATTCCTTGCTCAATCTCTCGATCGAGAGCATCACGCCCGAGGCTATGGATCAGTTATGCGCCTACGACTGGCCCGGTAACGTACGGGATTTAGAGAACGCCGTACAAAGCGCCATGATACTCTGCGTAGACCGGCAAATCCATCCCGGACATCTGCCCGCCCGTATCAAAAGCTACCAGATGGAGCGACTGACAGCTCCTCAGGAAGCGGAAGAAGACACCTCGCTCCGTGATACGAACTCCTTGGCGGAGAAGGCCCGCATCCTGTCCGCGCTGCAAAAGCATAACTATAACCGTACCCTGACCGCCGAGGCTTTAAATATCAGTAGAAAGACGCTATTCAACAAAATGAAACGTTATAATCTTGGCAACGAGTAATTTTTTACTAACTTTGATGCCTCAATAGAAATGTGTTACATTTAGACTTTAAATAAACAAGTATTATGGCGAAAATAAAAGGAGCTGTTGTTGTAAACACAGAGCGCTGCAAGGGATGTAACCTTTGCGTAGTAGCCTGCCCGTCGGATGTACTGGAGTTGCACCCACGAGAAGTAAACAACAAGGGGTATCACTATGTGTACATGAAGAACCCGGACGCATGCATCGGTTGCGCTAGTTGCGGGTTAGTTTGTCCGGACGGTTGTCTAACGATCTACAAAGTAAAAATATAAAGTTATATCAAGATATGGCAGAAGATATAAAATTAATGAAGGGTAACGAGGCCATCGCCCATGCGGCTATCCGCTATGGCGTGGACGGTTACTTCGGCTATCCGATCACTCCACAGTCGGAGATATTGGAAACCCTTATGGCAGAGATGCCGTGGGAAAAGACCGGCATGGTAGTCTTACAAGCGGAGAGCGAGGTAGCCGCTATTAATATGGTATACGGCGGAGCTGGCACTGGAAAGAAAGTGATGACCTCTTCTTCCAGTCCGGGCGTGAGCTTGAAACAAGAAGGTATTTCTTATATCGCGGGAGCGGAGCTTCCTTGTCTGATCGTGAACGTTATGCGTGGCGGTCCCGGATTAGGAACGATCCAGCCGAGTCAGGCTGATTATTTCCAGACCGTGAAAGGCGGTGGCCATGGCGATTACCGTTTGATTACCTTGGCACCCTCTTCCGTACAAGAGATGGCCGATTTCGTAGGCCTTGGTTTTGATCTGGCTTTCAAATACAATAACCCCGCTATTATCTTGGCGGACGGTATCATCGGACAGATGATGGAGAAAGTGGTTATGCCTCCCTATCATACCCGTCGTACCGAGGAAGAGATTATCGCTCAATGTCCTTGGGCCGTACAAGGAAAGAAGGGCGGACGCAAAGGTAACGTCATCACTTCCTTGGAGCTAGACCCGGCGAAGATGGAAGAGAACAATATCCGTTTCCAAGCGAAATATCGCAAGATCGAGGAAAACGAGGTTCGTTACGAGGAGTTCCAATGTGAGGACGCTGATTATCTATTGATTGCGTTCGGTTCTTCCGCCCGTATTTGCCAGAAGGTAGTTGAGATCGCCCGTGCGGAAGGTATCAAGCTTGGCTTGTTACGCCCGATCACGTTATGGCCGTTCCCGACAAAAGTGATCGCCACTTATGCGGATAAGGTAAAAGGTATGTTATCGGTTGAGTTGAACGCCGGACAGATGGTAGAGGACGTTCGCCTAGCCGTAAATGGTAAGGTGAAGGTAGAGCACTTTGGCCGATTGGGTGGAATCGTATTCACCCCGGATGAGGTATTGAACGCGCTGAAGGAAAAATTATTCTGATCCGTATGACACGAGGAAGTAAAGCTGACGAGATATTGACGCTGGTTTTTATGCTACTGGCCATAGCTGCCGTGGTATGTTACTTCGCTGTTAGCGATAAGACCGTATTCTTGTATTGCGGTGGAGCGGCGATCGTATTGCGGCTGGTGCAATATGTCCTAAGATATATACATTAATAATTAAAGATTATGGAACTCAACGATATAATTAAACCGGAAAATCTGGTGTATGAAAAGCCCAGATTGATGAATGAAAATCCCATGCACTACTGCCCCGGTTGCAGCCACGGTGTGATACATAAGCTAATCGCCGAGGTTATAGCCGATATGGGTCTGGAAGATAAGACAATCGGTATCTCCCCCGTGGGATGTGCCGTATTCGCATATAACTACTTGGATATCGATTGGATCGAGGCAGCCCACGGACGTGCGCCAGCCATCGCTTCTGCCGTTAAACGCTTGAATCCGGAGAAGATGGTATTCACGTATCAAGGAGATGGTGACTTGGCGGCTATCGGTACGGCCGAGACGATTCATGCAGCCAACCGTGGCGAGAATATCGTGATCGTATTCGTAAATAACGCGATCTATGGTATGACCGGCGGACAGATGGCTCCGACTACACTGGAAGGCATGCCCACAGCTACCTGTCCTTACGGACGCAACATCGCCTTGAACGGTTACCCGCTGAAGATCGGTGATTTATTAGCCCAATTGGAAGGAACTTGCTTGGTAACACGCCAAAGCGTACAGACAGCCGCAGCCGTACGGAAAGCGAAGAAGATGCTTCGTAAGGCTTTCGAGAACGCTATGGCCGGTAAGGGTACTTCTGTGGTAGAGTTCGTCTCCACTTGCTCATCCGGCTGGAAGATGACTCCGGAAAAAGCCAATAAATGGATGGAAGCGAACATGTTCCCCTTCTACCCGCTGGGCGACTTAAAGAATGTTGAATAAGTAATACGGTAAACGACAATGAAACAAGAAATAATTATAGCAGGCTTCGGTGGACAAGGTGTATTGTCTATGGGTAAGATCTTGGCCTATTCCGGTTTGATGGAAGGCAAGGAGGTTAGCTGGATGCCTTCATACGGACCTGAGCAACGTGGCGGTACGGCCAACGTAACCGTTATCTTGAGCGACGAGCGTATCAGCTCACCCGTATTGAATGAATATGATATCGCTATTATCTTGAACCAACCTTCCATGGATAAGTTCGAGAACAAGGTGAAACCGGGCGGTATTTTGATTTACGATGGTTATGGCATCCATACGCCCGCAAAGCGTACGGATATTAACGTATATCGGGTAGATGCCATGGACGCCGCTACCGAGATGAAGAACGAGAAGGCATTCAATATGTTGATCTTAGGTGGGTTGCTTAAAATCGCCCCGATGGTTCAATTGGAGAACGTCATGCTAGGATTAAAGAAATCCTTGCCCGAGCGTCACCATCATTTGTTGCCGATGAACGAGACAGCCATTAAGAAAGGAATGGAGATTATACAGAAAATATAAGAAGCTCATTCATTGATGTGCCGATATGCCAATTAAGTTTTCTGATTGGCATATTGGCATATTTTATAATTGGCACATTATTTTTTGTTATATCTTTGCAACCCATGAAGTATTATCTATACATATTACTTTTTCTGATAGGAACGGCGGCTTCCGCGCATGCGCAAGGACGTTCCGGGAGCCGGGGAGGACGAGGTGGATTCTCGTTATCTAATTTATCATCCTCAAACAAGGAAATACCGGATAGCTTGCTGCAAACAGATAGCGCGGCGCTGAAATCAAAACGAATCATCGGTTATCGGCTCACGCCTCTTTTGGGAGAACGTTATATCGCTCCTATGGATACCAATCGATTAAATTTCGGGAATAGTACGTTGGTGGAAGCGAACTCATTGGCCGTAGGTTATCTGGCGAATGTGGGATCGCCGGCGCAAACCCGTATTTTTAACGAACGTAAGGAGGAACGTGATTTCATCTTCGCCGATGCCTATGATTATTATATCACGACCCCGACAAACGCTTATTTCTATGATACCAAAGTACCCTATACCCAAGTGACTTATACGACAGGAGGAGCTAGCCAGAATAAGATGGACCGACTGAAAGGGGTACTGACCATGAACTTTGGCAAGAAGATCAATGTCGGTGGCGAGATGGATTATATCTATAGCCGCGGATATTATAACTCCAACGGTAATAAATTATTAAGTTATCGTTTTTTCGGAAGTTATATCACCGACCGTTACGAGTTAAACGCTTATTTAAGTAATTTCAATTTCGTAAACTACGAGAACGGTGGACTTACAAATGACCAGTATATCACGAATCCCGATGACTTGGCCGAGAATCAAAGAAATATCGATAGTAAATCATACCCTGTCCGTTACACGGACACATGGAACCGTGTCCGTGGAAAACAATATTTCCTGACACAGAGATACAATCTCGGTTTTACCAAAGAATTGGAAGAAACCGATGAGGAAGGGAACGTAAAAGAGGTATTCATTCCGGTTTCCAGTATCATCCATACCATCGATTACGAAGATAACCGCAGACGCTTTATCTCTAATGATGCCGGGATCGATACCTGCTACACTCATCTTTATGGTATGGACGCATCTTTGAATGACCAGACTTCCTCCTGGAATTTAAAGAATACTTTTGCGTTGGCCTTGCGGGAAGGTTTCCAAGATTGGGCTAAGTTTGGGCTGACCGCCTTCGTTACTTTCGAGAAACGCCGGTTTAGATTGGCATCCCAAGTTCCCGGACTGGATTACGGTCCGGATGGTCGTGGAAGCTCTGAGCCGAGTACATTAAATTTCCCTACTTCCGAGGTATATGATGAGTTTACGACCTACATCGGAGGCGAATTATCCAAACGCCGTGGTAGCCTTCTTACCTACAATGTCCGTGGAGAATTAGGACTTGCGGGAAGTGACGCCGGAGAGGTTCGAGTGAGCGGAGACTTACAGACCAAATTCAAGCTTTTCAAGAAAGACGCTACCATCAAGGCGGAAGGATATATCAAGAATATCACCCCGGCGTTTTACCAACGTCACCATCATGGGCGTTACTATTGGTGGGATCTATCATTGAAAAATGTGCAAAGGATTTACGCCGGAGCGAAAATCAACTTGGAATCCACCCGTACCCAGTTATCCGGAGGAGTGGAAAGTATCCAGAATTATGTATTCTTCAACGGCAAAGGTTTGCCGGAGCAAAGCAGTAAGAACATCCAAGTTGTCTCAGCCCGTATCAAGCAAGATATCATGTACCGTGCGTTCGGATGGGAAAATGAGGTAGCCTACCAGCTTTCTAGCGAGAAGTCTCAACTTCCGTTGCCGGATATCAGCGTATACTCGAATATATATCTAGCGTTTAAGTTGGCGAAAGTATTAACCGTACAGATTGGTGCGAACGTATACTACAACACCGCTTATTACGCTCCTTATTACGAGCCGGCTACCCAGCAATTCCAAGTACAGGAAGGCGATACGAAGGTGAAGGTTGGCAATTATCCGTTAATCAACGCTTATGCGAATTTCCATTTGAAGCAAGCTCGCTTCTTCATCATGGCATACAATCTAGGCTCTAAGTTCGTTGACCCGAATTACTTCTCTCTTGCGCATTATCCGTTGGACCCGATGGTCTTGAAAATGGGTATCTCCGTGACTTTCAATAATTAATCGATTGCCATGAGATCTAAGAAGTTGCTTATCCTATACGCTTTTCTACTGATTGTCGCTGTAGTGACAATGGTACAGCTTTGGAGACTTAACCAACGTCCCCAAGAGATCGGACCTCGTGATTATCCGGAAATCAAGGAAGAAGGAATTCTCCGGATGATAACCGAATACAATCAATCCGGGTATTTCGTATCAGGCGATACAGTGCAAGGTTTTCAATACGAGCTTAGCCAAGCGATCGCTAAATTATCCGGATTGGAGGTTCAGACGCATTTGGAAATGAGTTTAGCGAAAAGTTTCGAGGAATTATCGGACAACAAATGCGACGTAATCGCAAGAAACATACCCATCACCTCCGAGATGCGGGAAAACTACCTGTTCACCGAACCGATCGTTCTCAACAAGCAAGTCTTGGTACAACGTACGGCAGAGGCGAACAACGGACAAGCCCCTATCCGTAACCAATTGGATTTAGCCCAAAAGACTTTATACATACCGAAAGATTCCCCGGCCTTATTGCGTCTGCAAAATCTGGGACACGAGATAGGCGATACGATCTACGTGGTGGAAGATGAGTTATATTCTACCGAGCAGCTTATGATCATGGTAGCCAAAAGCGATATCGATTATGCCGTATGCGACCAACAAATCGCTCGCATGACCCAGAAAAACCTGCCGGAAGTCGATATCCTAACGGATGTCAGTTTTACCCAATTGCAATCGTGGGCGGTCCGTAAAGACTCCCCTGTCCTACTGGATAGCCTAAATAGTTGGCTCCAGCAAATCAAGAACAGTGGATTATACGACCAAATTTATAAGCGCTATTACAAATAGCGCTATTCGTGAGACGGCAAAATAAAGGAGAACTCTGAACCTACCCCTAATTCAGAAGTAACATGTATCGAACCTCCCATCTTAACAACTAATCCTTTGCAGATAGCCAGTCCTAATCCGATACCTTCCATATAGTCGTTTATTTTCACGAAACGACCGAAGACATCTTTCAATTTGTCCTTATCGATACCGATTCCCGTATCCCTTACGTAAAAACGTAATTGATTATCCGGTTGAATGGTATATCCCATCGTGATGCTACCTTCTTTCGTGTTCTTGATAGCGTTGTTCACCAAATTATTAATCAACTGCAACAGACGCATGCTATCCGTACCGAACATATGGTGGTCAGCCCCTTTCTCTAAAACTAACTTGACTCCTCCCGGGACCCGTAACTTGGCGGAAGCATAAATCGTATCCATCAATTCACTAACATCTAATTGCTCATATGTGATCTTTATCGCATCCGCCTCAATCTTCGAGATATCCAAGATGTCATTGATCAATTGCATCAACAATTGGTTATTCATCTTGATCACATCGTAGTACGACATACGTTCCTCATCCGTATCAGCAAAAGCCATCAATTCAGAGAAGCCGGTAATCGCATTCAAAGGAGTCCGGATCTCATGGCTCATATCCGCCAGATATTTCGATTTCATCTTATCAGCGGCCTCGGCCTTCACCTTCGCCTCCTCAAGGCTTAATTCTTGATTCTTCCGTTCCTGAATATTCGTTGAACATCCAAGGATAACCGAAGGTCTTCCTTTCTCGTCCCGTTCATACACGGTAGCGAATACCTCTCTCCAAACATATTCCTTCTTGCCGGGAAATAGCATACGTGCCTCGATCCTTGCCTCAGAGATTTCCCCTCGGCAAAGACGGGTAAACATATTATGATAATGTTCTTGATCATCCGGATGCGCCCGGCTGATAAACTGCCCCCATGACACCTCTATCATATCTTCCGACATGGTATTCCAATCGTTCAAGGTCACAACGGAATCCTTGAAATTATGGGTACTGTCCGGATCGATGAAGATCGAGCATGTACGTATATCACTTATCCGCAATGCCATTTTCGTCAAGATCCGGGTTCTTCTCAAAGTATTCTCCGTAGCCAACTCGGAAGTTATATCTCTCCATAAAGCCAAGACAAGCGGCTTGCCATTATTTAGGGAAATAGGATATTTAGCGATCTCTATATCCCGGTAATCGCCGGAGGCCGATTTTACCTTGCCCTTGAATCTAGCGGTCAGTCCTGTCTTGATCACGTTCATATCGGTTTCCAGACGCTCCTCGGCGGTCATCAAGGCATTATAATTCACCTCGAAATCATCATGTCCCTCGATCTCCCGGGTTTCAATACCCGTTATTTCCTCCATAAAATGATTCCAATACAGGTAATTAAAATGGTTATCCCCATCTTTCACGAAAACCCCCAACGGTAACCGATCTAATATCGTATTGATCAGTTCTTGTAGATTGTTTTCTGTTTTCAGAGAAGATACATCGCGTGTATAAACGATTACAAGCTCCTCATTAAAAAGGCTTGCTTGCGATAGATAATAATAGTTCTTTCCTTCAAAAGAGACCTCAAAAGAGAAATCCACTTTCACTTGCTCCTCGAAAACACGTTTAACCGCAGCTCTATAGATCTCATATTGATCGTAGTTCTTCCCGTCCGGGAACAACGCTTGAGGTTGCTTTCCGATACAGTTATTCGCTAAATAATGATAATAATCGTCTTTTGCAGAAATAACCTTGACAAGAGTAAGATTTCGATCTACTAATACAATCGTATCGGGACTCTTCTCCATGATCATCTCTAATCCAGACTGAACGTTACTTCCGCTTTCTAGACTATTCATATTAATTCTTTCGTTTTTGGGGTATAACTCGGGGATAAAGGTATTTATTTTTCTATTTATCACCAAAGAGAAACCTACCTATTGCATAATATTTCTAAATAATCTTTATCTTTACCGGGAATTTGAATGTAAAAAGATGAGATTTGATGAATTAGATTTGGAAGATGCCGTATTAGACGGGCTTTATGACATGAATTTTGACGAAACGACTCCAGTCCAAGAGTTAACGATTCCTGTCATTTTAGAAGGTAAAGACATCATCGCTTGCGCACAGACCGGAACCGGTAAAACGGCGGCGTATGTTTTGCCAGTTATTAATGAACTAAGCAAAGGTTGTCATCCGACAGACGCGGTGAATGCGGTCATTATGGCACCGACCCGGGAATTGGCTCAACAAATAGACCAACAAATTCAAGGATTCACTTATTTTATACCTTCCGTATCCGCAGTAGCCGTGTATGGAGGTACCGACGGAATCGCTTGGGAACAACAAAAGAGAGGTTTAGAGATGGGTGCGGATATCGTGATCGCTACCCCGGGACGTTTATTGTCCCATATTAAGTTAGGTACTGTAGATTTGTCTAAAGTGTCGTTCTTCGTCTTAGACGAGGCGGACCGCATGCTGGATATGGGTTTTTATGACGACATCATGCAGGTTCATAAACAGCTGCCCCCCTACTGCCAGACGATCATGTTCTCGGCTACCATGCCGCCTAAGATCCGGACGTTGGCTAAAACCATCCTAAAAGATCCGGAAGAAGTCAAGATCGCTATCTCACGCCCACCCGAATCTATCATGCAAACCGCATATATCTGCTACGATCCACAAAAGCTCAAGATTCTACAAGATCTCTTCACTCAAAGCCGCCCTCAACGAGTAATTATCTTCTCCTCTTCTAAAATGAAGGTGAAAGAATTAGCGTCTACCTTAAAAAGATTAAAGTTCAATGTAGCCGCCATGCACTCGGATCTAGAGCAATCCCAAAGGGAGGAGGTCATGAAAGAATTCAAGAGCGGACATATCGATATCCTTGTGGCTACGGATGTCGTAGCACGTGGAATTGATATCAATGACATCAAGTTGGTCGTGAACTTCGATATCCCGCATGATCCGGAGGATTACGTACACCGAATCGGACGTACGGCACGGGGTACGAACGGCGAAGGATTGGCGATTACTTTCGTATCGATCGACGAACAAGCACAATTCAAGCGCATAGAGGATTTCTTGGAAAAAGAGGTTTATAAGATACCGGTCAGCCCGGAATTCGGTGAAGTGCCCTTGTATGAGCCGGAAAAATACGGTATGAATAAAAGAGGCAGAGGACGGCCTCGTAAAAGTGAGGATAAAGGATCATCCTCGAGCCCACAAAAACGAAATATGGGACATCGTGGAAGGCCTAAAAAGGCGCAATAAAAGCACTATACTTTTTATTTGAAAAACACTATACTTTTGGAGCTAAAACAATATTGCTTTGAACTCAAAAGTATAGTGTTTTTTTATGGGATATTATCAACCGTTCATGGATGCCAAGAATTCCATATTATCAACGGTTTGTTCCATCCGTTGCTTAACAAATTCCATAGCCTCCATAGAGTTCATGTCTGATAGATATTTGCGTAAGACCCACATACGGTTCAACGTGCTCTCATCCTGCAATAAATCATCACGGCGAGTGCTGGAAGCCGTGATATCCACAGCCGGATAGATACGCTTATTGGATAATTTACGATCCAATTGTAACTCCATATTACCCGTACCCTTGAATTCCTCGAAGATCACGTCGTCCATCTTAGAGCCAGTCTCCGTAAGGGCGGTGGCTAGAATCGTAAGGCTACCACCATTCTCAATATTACGGGCGGCACCAAAGAAACGCTTCGGCTTCTGCAACGCATTTGCGTCCACACCACCGGAAAGCACCTTACCGGAAGCCGGTTGTACCGTATTATAAGCACGAGCCAAACGAGTGATCGAGTCCAGAAGAATCACGACATCATGACCACATTCTACCATTCGTTTCGCCTTGTTCAATACGATCTCAGCGATTTTCACGTGACGTTCAGCCGGTTCGTCGAATGTAGAAGCGATCACTTCCGCATCTACGCTACGAGCCATATCCGTAACCTCCTCCGGACGTTCGTCGATCAATAATATAATCATATAAACCTCGGGATGGTTGTAAGCGATAGCGTTCGCGATATCTTTCAACAACATCGTCTTACCGGTTTTCGGTTGAGCGACGATCAAACCACGTTGCCCTTTTCCGATCGGGGAGAATAAATCAACCACACGTACGGCGATATTATCGTATACTTTCGGTGATTTACGTGCCGTAAGCATGAATTTCTCATCCGGGAATAACGGGGTCAAATGATCAAAAGGAACCCGGTCGCGAACCTCTTCCGGCGTACGTCCATTGATCTTGTCCACTTTCACCAACGGGAAATACTTCTCACCTTCCTTCGGCGGACGGATCGAACCTTCTACCACGTCACCCGTTTTCAAGCCAAATAACTTGATCTGGGATTGAGAGACATAAATATCGTCCGGTGAAGTCAAATAGTTATAATCTGAAGAACGAAGGAAACCGTAACCATCTTGCATCATCTCCAACACGCCGGTTCCTGTAAGGATGCCATCAAACTCATACATTTTCTCTTGAGCCTGCTGGTTGTTATTAGCGTTATTGTTATTACGGTTGTTATTATGATTATTCTGTCGATTGTTCTGTCGAGGATTATTCTGCTGGGGAGCGGCCTCGGGTTGAGGTTTGTTAGCCTCGGGTTTCGGAGCGGAGAACGGGAAAATTTGATCCAATACGGATTTAGCGTCCGGATGGCGGAATACGATGCGCTTAGGCTCTTCTTCTGTCGCTTGTGGAGAAGTGGTTTCTTCCGCTACCTCTACAGGAGTCGTATTTTCCGGCAAAGCGGCTTCTTCTTCCGTTTCAAGTTCCGCCACAACAGGAGGCAACAACGGTTTCTCCACCGGGCTCTCTGCTACCGCCGGAGTTTCCACGGCCGAGATTTCCGTTACCGTAGAGATCGTTTGCGGCTCTTTCGAAACCACCACTTCCTTGTTATCCTCGGAAGGAGCGATAGCGCCCGCTACCTTTTCCTTTTTCTCGATACGGACTCTTTTCTTACGTTCAGGCTGCTCTTTTTGCTCTTTCTTGTCAGCCGGAGCAGTCACTAGCTTTTCCGGAGCCTGTTGGGTACTCTCTGCAGTTTCGGCAGTCTCAGCCTTCGCCACTTTAGGAGATTTGGCCGGACGGCCTCTCTTACGGCCCTCTGCAGGCTTCTTAGCCTCTTTCTCTTTCATCTTTTCAGCCTGGATGCCGGCATAGGAGATCGCTTGCTCATCAAGAATCCGATAAACCAACTCTTCTTTCTTTAAGCTGCTAACTTTTTTTATTCCCAACTCTTCCGCGATACTTTGAAGTTCGGGAAGAAGTTTTTCATTTAGTTCTAGAATGTTATATTTCTGCATATTGCGAAGTAATAATATAAATGGTACATACACACGGATCACATATACAAACACGATGTACGCCCAATGGTATCATTGTATCTTTATTTAATTATAATTTTCATGTAATAACCGGATTGTTCAGCTAATTTGAACCATTAGTAACATATCTGCGGAGTAAATCTTCGCAAATGTAAGAATATTTTTACAATAAACGAGGATTTAGCCCAAAAAATTCACAATTAGCACACGCTTTGTTGATTCGTCTATACGAAAACGATTATCAGTCCTTTCTCCTACCACCCAAACGATAGCGTCGCCACTACAAAGAAGCCATGTGCGCTCCTTCTCAATCCGGCTAAATTTATGATCGGAGAAATAGTCACTCAACTTCTTACGTCCTTTCATTCCGAAGGGAATAAACCAATCGCCTTCTTTCCAAGTCCGCAATGTTAAAGGGAAATCGAGTTTATCATAATCCAAATAAGCGATCCGCTTATTCTTCTCGATAGGGAAACCTATAGTTATAACAAGTTTTTGGAAAGATAGTTCAATAGGTTCATGATTAATACCCTTTTCCGGATCTAAAACGAAGGTTCGCTCTTCCTTCTTCTCTAAAGAAGTGATCCATAAATAATCCCGATCCTTCAGCAAACGATGGGTGGAAGAGTAAAACAGCTTACCGGGCTCCTTGGTCAAGGCCGCGAAAATATCGTCCGAGACCAGACGGGTAAAACCATATTCTTTTAATAACTCATACAAAATCGTCTCCGGAGCCGGAAACCGCATCAACGCCCCGATAGAAAGACGATCATCCGATACGACAACCTCTTTCCGGGCTTGTTCCAATACATATATATATATAGTCTCTGCGGCAGAAAGATGCTCGGCGGAACGTGCGATGGTATTCCGGGCCGATGGATTTATCTCCTCCAAAAGCGGCAACACATTCAAACGGATAAAATTACGGGTATAAGCATCCGATAAATTCGTGCTATCCACCATATAGGCGTAGCCTTGATCCGCCAACCAAGCCAAGATATCCTCACGGCTTACGCACAGCAAAGGACGGACGATGAAACCATTCCTCGGACGGATCCCGCTCATCCCCCGGATTCCCGTGCCCCGTATCAAATTCATCAAGACTGTCTCCACATTATCGTCCCGGTGATGGGCGACGGCGATCGCCTGCCCTCCCAGCCGCTCCCGCATCTCCTCAAACCAAGCATAGCGCAATTCACGGGCAGCCATCTCTATCGAGAGATGCTTCTCTCCGGCATAAGAGATCGTATCGAAATCTATCTTATGAAAGGGTACTTCCAAAGATTCCGCGAACTCACAGGCAAATGCCTCATCCCGATCCGACTCCTCCCCACGCAAATGAAAGTTACAATGAAGCGCTATACACGGATATCCCAAACGCACCAATACGCCCAACAAAGCCACAGAATCGGCACCACCGCTCAATCCGACCAAAACCGGACGATCCTCGGATAACAGCCGGTACTTCTCTATATATAAACGTATCGTATGTATCATAACATCTTTGTATTAAAAACAATAATGGCCCTAGCCGGTTTTAGCTAGAGCCATTACTTATAGATCTTTTGAATTAATCTTCTACACCTGCTAATTCCGGGTCGATCATAATACGACCACAGTATTCGCAAACAATAATTTTCTTACGCAACTTGATATCCAATTGCTTCTGAGGCGGGATCTTGTTAAAGCAACCACCGCAAGCGCCACGTTGCACATAAACAACAGCCAAACCGTTACGAGCACCTTTACGGATACGCTTGAAAGCGGTCAACAAACGAGGTTCGATAGCGGCTTCCAGCTTCTTCGCTTTCTCACGAAGTTTCTCCTCATCCTGCTTTGTCTCGGAAATGATCTGCTCCAACTCGCTCTTTTTCTGAACCAAGTCAGCCTTACGGCCTTCCAGCTTCTCAGTCAGCTCAGCGATATCTTTTTTCTTAGCGTCTACCGCCTCTCCGAATTCACGGATTTTTTTCTCTGAGAACTCAATTTCCAAACCTTGGAACTCGATCTCCTTAGACAGGTTATCAAACTCCCGGTTATTACGCACATTATCTAATTGTGCCTTATAGCGATCTATCAATGTGGTAGATTCCGTGATCTTATGCTTTTGCTCAACAACAGAAGTCTCAAACTCCTTGATCTCCGCTTGATAGTTCTGGAGACGTGTTTCCAGTCCTGCGATCTCGTCCTCCAAGTCTTGAACCTCCAAAGGAAGCTCACCACGAAGGGTCTTGATCTTATCAATTTCAGTCATCATCGTCTGAAGTTGATACAGCGTAGAAAGCTTTTCTTCAACCGTATATTCCTTTTCAGCTGATTGTTTATCTGTAGCCATTCTATAAATATTTTACTGGGTTTGAATTAACATTCGAAAAATGTACCGCAAAGGTAGGGAATTTTTTCGATATTATGTTATAAAATATGTCTTTTGTACAGATTTCCGATTCATAATGACCGATAACCGCCAGTAGAATCTGGTCCTCCACATCGTAAAAATCGTTGTACTTCGCCTCCCCCGTTATAAAGACATCGGCACCATACGCGATAGCGTCCTTGATCAAGAAAGCGCCGCTGCCTCCGCAGATAGCGACCTCTCGGATAGACTTACCCGTAAATGGGGAATGCTTCACGCAACCGACGTTAAACAGGGCCTTGATCCGTAACAAGAAACTTAACTCATCTTCCTCGGCAGGCAACTCTCCCACTACACCGGAACCTGCCTGTTCCCATGTGTTTGATAACGAATAAAAATCAAAAGCCGGCTCCTCATACGGGTGAACGGATAACAGAGCACGGGTCACCGCTGTCTTCTTGAATGCCGGAAGGATCATCTCCATACGCACCTCTTTCTCTACATGCACCTCGCCGATCTCACCACAAAACGGATTGCATCCCGCATTGGCACGGAATGTTCCCTCGCCATGTAAATTATAACTGCAAGCATCATAGTTCCCGATACTTCCCGCACCGGCATTGAACAAGGTATTCCGCATGATCTCGGCATAAGCCTCGGGGACAAACGTCACCAACTTCAACAAAGCGCCTTTTTGGGGGCTCAAGATCCGTACATTTTGCAAGCCGATCAACTCTGCCAAACGGTAATTCACGCCTCCTACGGCATTATCAAGATTGGTATGGGCGGCATAAACCACCAAATCATACTTACACGCCTTCATCATGCAACGCTCGATATAATTGGAGCCAGTCAACGACTTAAACGACTTAAAGGCCAAAGGATGATGAGAGATGATCAGGTTACATCCCATCTCGATCGCTTCATCAAGCACCTCCTCGGTAACATCTAGGCATAGCAACACACCCGTCGCATGCTGGTTCACGTCGCCAACTTGCACACCCGCATTGTCAAAACCTTCTTGAAGCGGCAGCGGGGCGTAATGCTCGATTTCTCTCAATATATCTTTAACCTTTACCATGCTAAATATCTTTTGATTTATGTTCGGGAGAAAAAGTAATTCCTTTCGGAAGAAAAGAAAATTCCATTCAGATGGAATAAGATTCCCATTCGAATGGAATTTCAGATTGGATTATTTCTTGATATCAACGATCAAATTCAGTTCGTCCAACTGGGCCGGATCCAAGACACCCGGAGCATCGAGCATAACATCTCGTCCAGAATTGTTCTTCGGGAAAGCGATACAGTCGCGGATAGAATCCAAACCGGCGAACAAAGACACGAAACGATCCAAGCCATAAGCCAAACCTCCATGAGGAGGCGCTCCGTACTTGAACGCATTCATCAAGAAACCGAATTGCTCTTGCGCTCTTTCTTCGGTGAATCCTAACAGCTTGAACATCTTATCCTGTAATTGGCTGTCGTGGATACGGATAGAACCACCACCCACTTCAACGCCATTGATAACCATATCATACGCATTCGCACGAACAGCGCCCGGATCCGTGTCCAACAACGGTATATCATCCGGATTCGGAGAGGTAAACGGATGGTGCATAGCGTAGAAACGTTGATCGTCCTCGTTCCATTCGAACAGCGGGAAGTCGATTACCCACAAGCAAACGAACTTATCCTTGTCACGAAGGCCTAATTGATTACCCATCTCTAAACGCAACTCGCAAAGTTGCTTACGAGTCTTCATCGCATCGTCGCCGGAAAGGATCAAAATCAAATCACCCGGCTTAGCGCCGAACGCATTCTTCATTTCTTGAAGAACCTCTTGGCTATAGAATTTATCTACGCTTGATTTCACGTTACCATCCGCTTCCACACGGGCGTAAACCAAACCTTTAGCACCTACCTGCGGACGTTTCACGAATTCAGTCAGCGCATCCAGTTGTTTACGGGTATAGCTTGCAGCACCTTCCGCACAGATACCCCCTATGTAAGCGGCGTTATCGAATACGGAGAAACCATGGCCTTTCATGATGTCCATCAACTCGACGAACTTCATGCCGAAACGCAAATCCGGTTTATCGCTACCATATTGTTTCATAGCATCTTGCCAAGTCATACGCATAAACGACTCCTTGAACTCGACACCACGGATTACCTTAAACAAATGTTTCGCCATGCCCTCGAACATATTCAAGACATCCTCTTGCTCCACGAAGCTCATCTCACAGTCGATCTGCGTGAACTCCGGCTGGCGATCCGCACGCAAATCCTCGTCACGGAAACATTTTACGATCTGGAAATAACGGTCGAAACCGGAAACCATCAACAATTGCTTCAAGGTCTGTGGAGACTGAGGCAAAGCGTAGAACTGTCCCGGGTTCATACGGGAAGGAACCACGAAGTCACGGGCACCCTCCGGGGTAGAATTTACAAGAACCGGAGTCTCTACCTCCAAGAAACCTTGCTCATCCAAATAGCGGCGAACCTCGAACGCCATTCTATGACGAAGTTCCAGATTCTTACGAACGCAAGCACGACGCAAGTCCAGATAACGATATTTCATACGCAAGTCATCACCGCCATCTGTCTCCTCCTCGATCGTGAACGGAGGGGTAAGCGCAGTGTTCAGGACATTTAATTCAGAAACGATCAACTCAATATCACCTGTCGGGATATGCGCATTCTTGCTGGAACGCTCACGAACCGTACCCGTAACCTGAATCACGAATTCACGGCCCAACTTATTTGCCTTTTCGCAAAGAGCTGCATCAACCTCCTGATTAAATACCAACTGAGTAATACCATAACGGTCGCGGATATCGACAAATGTCATTCCTCCCATTTTGCGGGTTTTCTGCACCCAACCGGCCAGTGTAACCACCAGACCTTCATCCGCAAGGCGCAAGTCGCCACAAGTTCTTGTTCTATACATCTTTATTATTTAATTTGCTAGATTTACCAATCTTTATACCTCAGTTTATTACAAACCGCAACCACAAAGATAATACTATAAATCTTAATAATTATTCTTTTAAGCAAATTAAAATACGTTTTACCCTCTGCTACCCAAGCTGTCCGTATCGGGATTAATCTCTTTCACAGCCTCCTTTACATCCTTGGCCGTTATTTTCTTCTCATTTTTAACAGCGATTTGCTCTACAGGATACTTTTCCTCCATCTCCTCCAATTTAGAGTCTACGGATGTTTTTGAATCATTTGTTCTCATATTCTCTATTTTATTAACGTAATAATGGCTATTAAACAAGCAAGTACCGCCAATGGTTTATAGCGATAGCGACATTGTCCGTGAACATGGAAGGAGTTATGGGAATGCGAGACATTATAGCATATCATTATTTCGATATAGACGCTGTTATAGTGTTTGATGTGATGAAAAATAATCTGCCAGCCATAAAAATGACTATTGATAAAATGTTATTTGATATTTGAGACACCTTCCGTGAGCGATACCGTGGATGAGGACAAAAAACTATTTACCCCCGGATGAGCCTCTTATAGAGCAACGAACGCAAGCCATTAGGGAGAAGACGGGTCACTAAGCGAATACAGACATTCTTTAGCAAGGAGAAAAAGCCGATAAAACCCATCTTGTAAAACAGCGTCTGCAACCTCACTTCCGTTACAGCATACCGCCATCCTCCCCGCCGCCGAAACATATCCGGCGAGAAGCGGAAAAAGAGCAGGCTCTCTTGTATATTATAGAACCGGGCACCATTCATCAGCATCCGTACCCACAGATAATAATCCTCGAACAAAGGAAAATGCTTATATCCTCCAGCCTTCAGCACGGCCGACTTCCGAAACATCACCACCGGATGGTTCACCGGACACCTTCCCTTGGCAAACCTCAAGATATTTTCATGCTGCTCCGGCACTTTCCGCATGGAAAGTACATTTGATACCTCCCCTTCAAACTCATCGATCCAAGCCCCCACTACATCAATTTCCGGATGTTCCAAAAATATCGCCAATTGCTTCTCAAAACGATCCGGCTTAGCGATATCATCCGTGTCCATACGAGCCACAAGGTCATACGAACAATGCTTCAGCCCCTCGTTAAGAGCCTTGCCGAGACCTCGGTTGGTGGGCAAAGAAATCACTTTTAACTCAGGATGCTGGCTTGTGAATTCTTTTATGACCGCATACAGCTCATCCGTCAAAGGACCATCTTCCACCAAGACAACTTCTATAGGCAATAGCGTTTGCGTGAAGATACTGGTCAGACTTTGACGTAAAAATAGTGGGCTCTCTTTATGATATAAAGAAAGTAATACGGAAAATAACATAGACTTTCAGGAAAAGTATTATATAAGAAAAATTTCTATATGTACATATAAGATGTATCCGGAACACTTGAAGATTGACTCTTTACAGAGTCTGTACGTAAAGAACCGTCTCAAATCTATCTTTCTCATTCTCATGATCCTAATCTGCCTCATAAAAAAACACAACTCTCTGATTCACAGAATTAAAAAACACAAACGTTCTTCATAACCACATTACACCAGCTCATCTCTTCGTAGCAAATTTCATACCCACTCTACTTAAGACATTTTTTAGCGCTCTCCGTTGCTTAGGTGATATTTTCCACTGAAGCCAATTAGTCATATCAATCTTTATCTGTTGAGAGAGAGGAACAACGCCTCTACCAGAATCTATATACAAGCTCAATCTACTCAAATTTTCAACAGCATGCCTAATCCATTTACCTTTATATACTCCATGTATATATGGCAAGACATATTCCGAAACCGCCACCACATCTTTATAATCCTCTGATGGAGCAACAGCGGCTTGTTCATTTATTGAGTTTTCAATATCCCATGCACTAAGAGAGCCATCGCCTAACAGTTCAACAAAAAGATCTTTTCGAAATATTCCAAATTGAAGATTGATAGCATAGGGGATTTGCTTATTGACACTACGCAATAAAGGAAAAGATTTAATTTTAGATCCTTTAGGAGTAGGGCCTAAATTACAATACCTTATCTCGTGGCTATCCATATAGTCAAGTAGCTGCTCTATTAATGAATTGTCAACATTGTCGCTCAAGATAATGTCATCACACATCAACATTACATACTTCGATTTTATAACTGGCAAAGCCGCTATAGTGCGCTCAACCCAAGTATCATTTTGCTTATTATTGCATATACAAGTAATTCCTTCATACGATTTGGTATTGGTGGTTAGAATAAACTCATAGGGGCAATCACTCCAATATCTCCGATATCCTTTTAAAAATACAGCAAGCACATCGGAATACGAATCCGGAGAACTAACATAAATAGAAAGTCGCTTATCCATCAGCTATTGTACTTTTTCTATATATTCCTTCATACTCATCAAGTTTTTATCCTTGTCAGAAATGATCAATTTCTCAATACCGCCAATCTTATCGAAAGGCCACTCTATAGCCATATCCGGATCATTATACATTATGCCGGCATCACCTTCACCATAAAACACCTCACCACATTTATAGCTAACGACAGAATCCTCCAGCACCAAATAGCCGTGGCCAAAATACTGAGGTATGTATAGAGCCTTCTGATTCTCTCCGGTTAGATCAAAACCTTGCCATTTACCAAATGTTGGCGAATCAGGGCGAAGATCTATGATTACGTCATACACATGGCCACTTATACAACGAACAAGCTTGGCTTGCTGTTTAACAAGCTGGAAGTGCATCGCACGAATTACACCCTTTTTACTAATGGTATAGAACACCTCTTTAAGTTCATGATCTATACCATTTTGCTTAAATGCATCAATATTGTAATCCTTGATAAAGCCACCACGTTCGTCTGTGGCATAGAAGGGAGTTATCTCATATGCCCCCTTCATATCAAGTTCCTTAAATTCAAATTTCTGTATCATGACTAATTCCGCTATAACATCAAAGAGTTTTTAAGCCAATTAATAGTTTTATCAATGCCTTTATCAAAGTCTATAGACGCATATTCTCCAATAGTACTAACCAAGTTACTATTGTCAAACATATCCATTGTATACTTTACACCATCATCTTCACGGACTCCTATCCCTACCTTATCAGCGCAACCAACTAGTTCTCCTATACGAATAAGATAATCTTTCAAGACTCTAGGATTGCCAGAGCCTATATAATAGAACGGCTTATTCGTTTCCTTAAAGCCTAGACGATATACAGCTTCTATAAGATCATCCACATAAATAAAATCATATGGTTGTAAAGCTGGACCAAATGCGGCTTCTTTACCAGCCATCAACTCACCTAACGTATAACTAACCAAATTGCCCGTTTTATTACCTACACCGTATATATTTGAGAACTGCATCCACACAAACTGTTGAGCGATATTCTTGCAATAATCTTCCAAAATTATTCTGCAAGCATGCTTAGCCACACCATACATCATTCCACCAGTCGTTTTTTTCAGATGCGACAAACTAAATGCTACATTCTCCGCTACAGTACCCGCACAAAGAAACTTTTTCACATTTAACCTCTTGCAAATATTAGCGCAATCTACTGCCATCTGAATATTTGATAATTGAACCGTAGGATCTGCTTTATCAGCCCCATTTACACCTTTCCACGCAAAATGATAGAAAGAGTCATATTCAATTACTGGCAGTCTTTCGACTAGAGATGTATTCACCCCTGATTCTATCCTCGTAATAAGATTTGAATCAGGCAAACGATTGCCATGAAAGGTAATATCAACAGCAACAACCCTAGTACCTTTTTCTATCAATTTCTTTATAAGTGAACTACCTATAAAACCATTGCTCCCTGTGACGATTACGTTCTTCATATTATCGTTATACGTTTAAAAATTCATCTATCTGTTTATCCATACAAACACGAACATCCCCACCTGCTAGCCAAACCTTACTCCATTCAACAATCTTTTCCATTGCCTCATCCAGATTCCATCGAGGGCTCCATCCAAAAGTCTTTTTCAACTTAGAGCAATCAAGCTTCAAGAAATTTGCCTCGTGAGGACCACCATCATACTTGTTCACCCACCTCATGCCTTCGCCCCACTTGTTCACAAATAGGTCAACAAGAGCGCCTGTTTGAAAACAATCCACATCATCGGGACCTACATTATAATAATCCGCAAAACCGATATCCTCATATTGCTTCATCGCTATCAGCAGGTAAGCATACAAAGGTTCTAGAACATGTTGATAAGGACGGGTAGAGTATGGATTACGCACAACAATATCCTCATGTTTTACAGCCGCACGGATACAATCAGGTATTATTCTATCACTGGCGAAATCTCCACCACCTATCACATTACCCGCTCTAACAGTAGAAATAGGAATAATAGGCAGACCATCAATATCTGTAAAGAAAGAACGCTTGTAGCTATGAGTCACCAGCTCCGAACAGGATTTGGAATTTGAATAAGGATCATACCCATCCAATTCCTCATTCTCCCTATAACCCCAACTCCACTCCCTATTCAAATACACTTTATCCGTAGTGACATTCAAGAAAGACTTCACGCAACAATTATTGCGAACACACTCAAGAATATTCACGGTACCCATCACGTTTGTCTCGTAGGTATAGGCAGGATCTTTATAAGAATCTCTAACAATGGGCTGAGCGGCAAGATGCAGCACAATTTCTGGTTGAGACTCATCAAAAGCCTTCTTTAGAGAGGCATAATCTCGTATATCGCCAATCACGGAATGTATGTCATCTTCAATATTAGCAATTTGAAACAACGAAGGCTCTGTTGGGGCTTCAAGTGAATATCCGGTAACGACCGCTCCGGCATTAGCGAGTATCCTACACATCCAAGAGCCCTTAAAGCCGGTATGGCCCGTAAGGAAAATCCTCTTACCTTTATAAAAATCCAATATATTTCCCATTTGTATGATAACTTATTATTTTGCGTAATCTGGTATTTCCGGAACAGAGCGCTCCCAACGCTTCCAAGGAGCTTTATCCTCGGCAAGCAGTTTTTCAAGTATAGATTTCTCACGTATGTTATCCATGCACTGCCAAAAACCAGTGTGGATGTAAGACATCAACTGACCCTCTTGCGCCAACCTTACAAGTGCGGTCTTTTCAAAGACACAAGAGTCACCCCCTTCCAGCATATTAAAAACCTCGGGATCTAGCACCATGTAACCGGCATTAATAGGAGCGCCATCAGAGGCGTTCTTTTCCCTAAAAGCCCTTACAGCTTGATCTTTAGTAATATCTAAGACACCTTTATCTTGTGCCATTTTGACGGCCGTAAGGGTCGCAAGCTTACCATGGCTCTTATGAAACTCCACCAATCTATCAATTTCCACATCACAAACACCATCGCCGTATGTCATCAAGAAAGTCTCATTCTCTACATATCTCTGGATACGTTTAATACGACCTCCAGTCATAGTGTTGTAGCCCGTATCAACGACTGTGACTTTCCAAGGCTCCATATTAGTTTGATGAACAGTCATTTCATTGTTACCACCACGATAGTCGAAAGTCACATCAGAGTTATGAAGGAAATAGTTGGCGAACCATTCCTTAATATATTCCTGTTTATAACCGGCACAAATGATAAACTCGGTATAACCATAATAGGCATACTCTTTCATAATGTGCCACAAGATTGGCATACCACCAATCTCAATCATTGGCTTCGGCTTGAACTGAGATTCCTCAGATATACGAGAACCGAAACCTCCTGCAAGAAGTACTACTTTCATGATAAAGAAAAGATTTTTCAGTTAAGTAATCAGCTAAAGCTAAGATAATTAAGAATTAAACTTGTCTTTATAAATTGTATAATCATTATGTATATCAACAAAAACTGCATGAATAGGATATTCTGTAAAAATATCAGAATTAGGGGTTTTCATAAAATCGCTACCATACCTAAGAGAAAGATATTTTTCCGCTTCAAAAGGAATTGGTAAAAGGACATTCTCAAAATTCACATAGCGCTGAATTCCTAACCATTTACGAGGAAAACTCGTTTTGGGAAACGGAGCCTTCCCAAAAAAATGGCCAACAAGTAACGTATTTTTAGTTGAAAAGTGATTCAATATTTTGAATAAAAAGTTTTTTGCTGTAGTACCTACAATAAAATGACAAGAATTAATAAATACTTTTTTGAAAAAGCTATCAGAATCGTAATCTACCAAATAAAGAGATGTAGCTTTTAAAATTTGAGCGGATAAATATTGAATATAACGAACAAACTTATTAGGTGATACATTATACAAACACATTATATCAATATAAATACCTTGATGCATTTTATTATATCCTTTTTCAATACAAGTTGTTCCATTCATTCTTAACTTAGAAAAAAACAAAGGCCACTCAGTAGAATTTTCTCTTTGAAGATGAAATTTTTCTGTATCAAGATGTATAGAAGCATAATGAAGGAACTTATGATAATTATTAAAAGTCATAAAAACGTCAAAATCATCATCCCATGGAATAAAGCCATGATGCCTAACAGCACCTAAAGCACTTCCACCCATTAAATAATATTCTATATCATATTTCTTACAAAACTCATCAAAATAAAACGCTATTTCTAATATTTTATATTGAAAATCTTTAATATCAACATTCATAGTAGTAATTTAAACTAGTTTATCACGCAATATAGTAGAAGAAATACCTTTAGTATAAGGAAAATAAACAACTTTAGCTCCATTCTTATTCAACTCAGCTTCTACTTCCTGAAACAAAGAATTACCTTTCCAGTCATCACCAACAAACATCACATCGAAATGCAAACGATGATAAGCAGACATTTTATCTCGATTAACTTGAGGAACTACTTTATCTACATATTTGCAAGCCTCAACAATTGCCTTACGATTATCATAAGAGATTATAGGACTTTTATGCTTATACTCTCTTACCAATTCATCGGTACTAACACCAACAATTAAAAAATCACACAATTCCTTAGCTCGTTTTAGTATGTTTAAATGACCAATATGAAACATATCAAACACTCCAGAAGTGTATCCAATAATAAAATTTTCGTGACACATAATTATATATTATTTCAACAAACTATTATACAAATCCACCCACCTTAGCATAACATTTTTTACAGTAAAATAATGGAGACAATTAAAAGCATTCTCTGAAAGTTTACAACGCAATTTTTCATTAGTAATTAAGTCATAAATCGACCGAGAATATTCAGATATGTCCAAAGACTTAATAACTTTTGAATTAATATCATTAATTAAGAAACCTCGAATAGCCATACAATCATCAAAAGCAATAGGGACTACTTTCATCTGCATAGCTTCAAGCAGACTTAGTGGAGCACCTTCTAATAAAGAGGTAAACATTAGTATTGACGCACGTTCAAAATATTTCTTTGAATCATCACGCCCAACCAATTTCACATTTACAATATCATTTTTATTTATAAAGTCTTTATAAACAGATTCCCACTCTCCATAACCAACTATAGTTAAACACCAATCTCTCACATCATAAGTAGATAAAAAATGTTTCCAAATTTTTAATGCTAGTAATATACGCTTAGATATTTCATCAAATCGAGCCACAATTAGCAATTCATTTGTTTTAGAATAGTTACGCTCAACATAATCAAATGAGAGAAAATTAGGAATTGAGACCATCTTAGAAGAATCCTTCAAATTAGCAATAGATCTATAAATAGGTATATAAGCATCAGATAGGAGAACTAAAGCATCTGAGTATTTATAGATAGATTTATACTTCCTTTTGGTAGTATATTTAACTAGAAAACGAGTAATAGGGTAGAAGAATAACAATAAAAGATAAATAAGCCACTTAAAAGAAATCCACCTATTAAGAACTTGAAACAAAAGAGATTGCTTATTATATCTAATATTCTCTGTTCCTGGAAGATTATGCAAAACTGATATAATTTTCACTTTTAATCCCGCAACAGCTTGACCAAGGAATTTCATATTAACAGCTCTTGATGCCTGATTATGAATAATAGAGATCTCATTGTCAATAAGAAAAGAACGGAAACCATCTAAATCATTATAATCAATTTTAAATTTCGCATCAAAGACTAATTGAGAGGAACTATATTCAGAATCTTTAAAATAAGCTATAAAACAATGAATTCCAACACTAGACAAATATTTGGCAGACAACA
The DNA here is from genome assembly GCF_003434625.1 of Parabacteroides sp. AM17-47. Taxonomy (NCBI): domain Bacteria; kingdom Pseudomonadati; phylum Bacteroidota; class Bacteroidia; order Bacteroidales; family Tannerellaceae; genus Parabacteroides; species Parabacteroides sp. AM17-47. The sequence continues at coordinate 8,453 of NZ_QTLI01000034.1, read as the reverse complement.
AAGTGACTTTTTGATTGCCACTACCTGATTCAGAAGGATCTAATAAACTAATAAACAAGATATTCATGATCTATACTTATCAAATAATTTACGATATATTTTCTGAAAAGGAATATAGTGATTCTTATAACCATCTATAACACATATGCTTTTATAAAAATTTATCGTGTGCAAACCATCCGAGTAATATGACGAAGAATCAGGATAAAGGGATATTACTTTTGTTTCATTATAGGACTTATCTGAAATATCCTCAACTTTATACAGAATAATACCTTTACCATACCCTTGCAAACAATCCTGAGCTGGTCTGTATACAGTATTATTTACGTGCATGAAATCACCAGCCATTCTGCTCCCAAACAAATTAGATTTTATTAATATTGGAGACAAATCGTATCCATATAATCTATTATTTGAAGTCCACATATACAAATCCTTATTATATGCATTTCTTGAAGTTGCAAAAAGATAAAAGGCTCCATTATAAGGCAAGATTGTAGCATCCGCAACTGCAACAGGAAGCATAGTACTGAAATGTTCACAAGAATGTAACAAAGTATTATACTTATAAACATTAAGTTCTGTAGAATACGAGTTTTCAGGAACAATATAAACCTCATCAAGAGTATCACCTCTAATAATCAAGGGATAAGAGTTATGTATATTATCATCTATCAACGTATATTTTTCAATTATTTCACCTGTACATTTATCGACAGACAAATGACATATTGTTGCTACATTTTTACTACCTAACAAGATGTCTTCTACAAGCAAATCAATAGTGTAGTCAGATACATTTAAAATGAATGGATCTGCATAACAATGAAATTTAGAGTCTCTCCTTAACCAAGTGATATTAGACAAATCAATATTATCACTGACTAAATCTTCTGGAATAGCATTAAAAAAGCCCACATTCCATTCTTTATAAGATATTTTTTTCTTTAAATCAAAAAACATATAAATAATTAATTGGTTTTACCACAAGAATACTTACCCGACATTACTATCCAAAAAAACAGACCTCCCCAAAGATATGTATTAATAATAGCACTTTCGGACAAACTCAAAAATAAATATTGAAGCATTACAGGAATGAGAATCGAATTATAATCAAACTTAGAAACAGCCTTACAATATAGATTATACAAATATGCTAAAGAAAAAATTCCAGAAGACAGCAGCAATGATATATACGCAACATCTATTATAATAGACTCATCAATCTTAGTTGCACCAATCAACAAATTATTCGGAGTTAATTCGCCAAATACGAGCAAAGAATACCTTAATCTACCAGAACTAATTTCATGAATAAAAGAATACTCTGATTCATTAAACAAAACAACAATAAAAAAGAATAGTATCACAAATGGATAAGACAACAATATATATTTATTAAAGAAACATTTTTTTAAATTTGTTTTTTGAACAAAAGATAAAACAAGCAGAATACAGCCAGAGAACAGAACCGTACGAGAATAAAATGATTCATATATAACAAAGACTATAAAAGCGACAAGAAATGTATTAATTTTTTTCTTTAAAACCACAAGAAAAATAACCAAGAAAAACAAATACAATGAAAACAGGTTAGGATTTCCATATCCCATATCACTAACAACGCCTCCAGACTTATAGAAAAAATCAGAATATTCTTCATGCAACACTCCTAAAATCAATAAACCGTAATTTATAATTAAGAATAATACAGTTAGACAAAAAGAATATTTAGCCATTTTATCAATATAAAGATTCCTAGATATTGATACCAGCAATGACACAAACAACATTTTAGATGCTTCCACACGAAACAATGAAAGTATAAAAAATAGAACTATCCAATAAATATTATCATCTATCTTTGTAAAAAGCAACGAAATAAAAGAAATACCAATAATAAGTATAGATAAATTAGCAGTAGCAAAGTTTGATATATTTAGTGTCATTTTAAGATTAACAAGAAATATTATAATAAAGAACAATATCTCTAAAATTCTATTCTTCTTAATAACAAATGAGCCAGTCATAAAATACTATATATTTCATTCATTGTTTTTTCAACATCAAACATCAAAGAACGTTTTGCTGCTTTATCTTGATAGACAAAGACCTTATTATAATCATTGACAAATAATTTAATTGCATTATACAGAGATTCATCATCATTGTCTGCCAAAACCCCATACTCGGAATTTGACCCTAAAAGCTCTACTGGACCAACTGTTTTTGTAGACACAATTGCTTTTCCCAGACATAATGCTTCCGCCACAACTAAAGAAAATCCCTCTGCCAAAGAACAACTCACAAATAAATCCGCACACTTTATATAGACATAAGGATTAGGCTTATAACCTAAAAGGTGTACATTATCATCCAAATGTAAATCATGGATCATTTTACTAAGATCTGACTCCAAACAACCTGCACCAACAATCCAAAAATCTATATCATATCCATTATCTACAAAAATTCTAGCAACTCTTATAATACTATCAAATTGTTTTTGTCTAACCAATCTTCCTACTAGACAAACCGTAAATTTCCTTTTCTCAACTTTAAACTCATTTGCCCGCAAGACAATTGTCTTACAATCTATCAAATTATATATTACTTTTGTGGATGTAGTCACATTAAAAAGTTGTTGAAATTTATTTTTCGCATCATTAGACACAAAGATCACATCATCCATTAATTCATAACATTTCTTTTCATGCTTATTACTTTTGAAATACCTTTTTGTCCAATGGAAATTAAACAGATCTACGTGCACCCAAGATAAATGCCTAATTCCTTGCTTCAATATAAAGCTATGATACACCAAACTCCGTCCTTCTAAAAAAGATATTATCGTATCATACTTTTCACCTTTCATCTTATCAATTATTATTTGTCTTCTAAAAAATAATATATAAAAATAATATAAACCAAAATAGGACATTATTTTTCCTATCATCCTTTCTAATAAGGGTCTATTAATATTATAGAATAATATTATTTTTCTCACTTCTAAAGGCACTAGATTTGCATAATTTCCAAAATCATGTTCTAACAAAAGATCTATATCATATTTACTATAATCAAAATTATTAAGCATATCCACCAATAATTTTTCCGCTCCACCATCATAAAGGCTTTGCATCACGAACAGAATTCTTTTTTTATTGCCACAAGTCATATATAAATAATTTAAATTCAAATTACATCAAATATATTCTAGTTACTTAACATGATTCAATAACCCTACATTGCTTATATACTATTTTTACTCTATTAATAACAAAAACAACTATTTAACAACAAATCGTTTTAGAGCCGCATGCAATATCATACGCTCACTTGATTGCAACAAACTATAAATAACACTAAAGCCAATAAATACGGAAAGCGAAAAAACTATCAAGAAACGAAAAACTGAATCATTAGGTTCGATTAACATCAATATAGAACCGACTAACACCAATGAGAATGTAAAAATTAATATAGGCCTAACAACATCTCGAAAGTATTTTCTCATATTCAACTGTATTTGCCTATGAATATCACACAAACTATAAAACCAATATCCTACATTTGCTAAAACCGCAACAATAAATGGGACAAGCGGATTAGCATTCAATCTTAACAAAAGATAGCTTATAGGTAATATCGCCAACGTGAACATTCTACCATATACTTGACTGTTTTTTATATGTCCAGTTGCATTTGCCGCCATCCATAGAGGTGGTATAAATACTCCTATCAAGGATTCACACAGAACAAGACGAGTGAATGATATAGTATGGCTTGGAACCTCACCTAACCAAACCTCCAGTATAAACTCTATCTCAACCATTACAGGTATAGCTATCAAGGCCGCTAAGAAATAAGCATATTTAGAGCTTTTCTCAATTAGTGTCACCATGTATTCACAATCACCGGAAGCATATGATTTAATTATTTGAGGTTTAACCGCTGTCATCATGTTCTCAGTAAAACGTGTAACAACTGCGCTTACTTGCACAGAAACCGCTCGTGCCGCATTTACAGCGGGACCAAAAAATATATTTAAAAGGATATTTGTTCCTTGTACACCTGCAGACCAAGCGAAACAGCCAAATAAATTTTGACCTATAAACTTTGACATCTCTGCGACCAAACTATAATTCCAATAAAACCTAAATTTACATTCGGTAAATGACCTTACACTATATATCGCATAAATTAGCCAGACGAAGACAGAAACTATAGCCATAAGCAAACCATACAATATCAACGAATCGATTGTTCCAAAAGCTTCAAGCAAATAGACTATGAATAATCGAGCACAAGCCTCAAAAAGACCAAGATAGGCATATATATTCATTCGCTCATGCGCAACTATAGCCCCCATTAATGGGACTTGATTAATAGCGGAAAGTATGGAGATCAATGAAAAATGATATACCCAAACGGCAGCACCTAACCTCTCTGGAGGTATCACTAACTTATTGTATACAAACCAAAGTCCCAATGTTTCACCAAACAGCAATAATAATACGGACAACAGCCACATGAGGGTTAGGCTCTGTCTAAAAGCACATCCTGTCTCCATTAAGTCTTGTTTTCCCAAACCTATATTCATATATCGTTGGGTAACATTAGATAAACTAGAAATAAAAAAGCTCATGATGGAAACTACCCCTCCCACCACATTATAAATGCCGAAATCCTCTACACCCAAAACCCTCAACACGACCCGACTGGTGTACAGCGTCACCCCCATAATCAGAAGCATGCGCATGTAGAGGAACAACGTGTTCTTAGCTATTCGCTTATTGTTTTCGGAATTTGCAGACATAAAATCGTAATCGAACAATCCAAAGCACACACTTTATTAAGACACACCAGACAATGCAGAGAATAATATTTCATGACTTAAGAGCAATTAAAGCACATATTTTTTATGTATTTTACAATAAAATGCAATATACAACCCAATAATACACTAGAAATCACATACACTACAAAAGCAAAAAAAGGATTATCTATAATACGCATTAAGGAATAACGTCCTTCACTAACAAGCTCAAACATCAAATATATCTCAAAACTAATAAAAAACAAAAATGAAACATATTTATTAGGAACAGATTTTTTACATTGAAATGATAATCATCCACAAAATAAAGGAATGCAAACATTAAAATCAGAAATGGATAATATGTAACTGAAAGTTTAAAAAATCTTTGTTTCAGAAAAGACATATCATATTCCATCCGGCTATTATTATTCCATACAATACCAAATAGCATACCAGACATTGCGATAAACAATGTTACAAAGACACCTCCGAAATAATGTCCTAAAAATGAAATTGAATTATAATTATGACAAAAATGGCATAGCAATATACCGGTAATAGCAAGAGCCCTTAAATAGTCGAAGGCAACAATACGTTCTCTCATCTCTCTATTAATAAATCATTTAAATATTATGCAAACTCAATACAAGGCGTACACTCTAGGGGAGGCTCTTTGCAGTACCCTAAACCTAGTCATATTAACAATCAATTTTGATTTTAACATTATCTGTGTCCAATGTAATGTTATTAGGAACTTTATTCACATAATTCCTACACCCATTATCAGATCACACCGTGATCTCACCAATGTACAAGCTATTTCCAAAGCATACTCAACCGAGAAATCTCTGTTACCTTATCAGGTAAAGGAGGTTTACCAGTACAGGTAATAGTGATTTACCTGTACTGGTAATAGCGATTTACCAAATATGTCAGATCTCATCCGGGCTCTCGCTATCGCCACCGCCATCAGCAGGCTTTCCGCCCACCCAAATTTGCGTACTTACGCTACGAGGCGTTTTCAGTATGTGACCCGCACTACCATACTGCGTCGTCACAGTCAGCGTGTACTCACCTTCCGCCAAATCAGCCGGCAGGAGCAACGTGAGCGAAGAAGGGTTGTTGATGGTGATCTGGTCATCCGTCAGTTTCGTGGTGGCACCTTTGGAATCGGTCAGCGTAACACCTACCGACTCGTGGTCGCCAACCACCTTCAGCATCGCCCCACGGACGAAAAAGTTGTGACCCGCAGTGGCACTGCCGTCCTTCAAGCCCGTCTTACGATCCTCGGTCTCCAGGATGTACATGATGTTAGACTTCTCGCCGAGGATCTCCACCACGGTCTTGGCGATCGCCTCGCGCAGAGCCTTGTCTTGCGTGAAAGAGACGTAGATGGAATTATTCTCCTTGTTCCAAACGCCGCCCTCGACCACGCCTTTCAACTGGGGGACGGCACGGAACAGACCCGTGTTCACGCTATAGCCGTTTAAGATCAAGTCCATTACTATCCGATGGTAGAGAGTCACAGAGTGACGCATCGTCTCCGGGCGTAGACCGGTGTCTTGCTTGTACATCTCCTCCAACACGTCATCCAAAGTTAAACTTCCAGCCGAAGCCAGCAGCAGGATCTTGTCCGTCTTGTTGTCGGTGGTCACCGAATTGTCGATAAGCCAGCCTTTCAATACTTTCTTCATGGTATTTTGATTTATGGGAAGGACGGAATTGCCCTTTCCGGTTATCCTTGTCTAGAATTTCTTACCAAATGCTATGTTCAAGAACGTCTTCACCAATATCTTGAAATCGAACCACCACGAGCGGTGTTCCAAATAGAACAAATCGTAGCGCAGACGGCGAAGCATCTTCTCCAGCGTATCCGTATAGCCGTTGTAGAGCGTGGCATAAGAGGTCACGCCCGGACGGATCTGGTACAGGTAACGATAGCGGGGATCACGTTCCATGATCTGGTCGATGTAGAACTTCCGTTCCGGACGGGGACCGATAAAAGACATATCACCGATGAAGACATTCCACAATTGGGGCAACTCGTCCAAATGATGCTCGCGCAAGAACTTCCCCGCACGGGTCATACGGGGATCCGCACCTCCCTTGTAAAGGGCGGGACCGAATTTCTCAGCGTCCAAACGCATGCTGCGGAACTTATAGATATGAAACGGACGACCGAAACGACCGATACGCTCTTGCTTGAATACAGCCGGACCGCCATCCTCACACCTCACGACGATATAGCAAATTAAAAACAAAGGGGAGAATACGATCAAAGCGATGAAGGCCAAAAGACAATCCCCAATACGCTTCACGTTACGTTCGATAGCATTCATCCCATCCGGGATGAATCGTTCCGGATTCTCTCCCTCTCTTTTTTCGAAAGGAATACTACTACTCTCTTCACTCATACGATCTCACTTAATGAAGGCAACCCCTTCACCTCGCCGGCATGCCACGCTTGGTAGTCCTCATGGGAGAGTTGGGATGCTGTTAATAATTTGTAATCTATGTCGTCTCTTCGCAAGATGTGCCTGCGGGCATACGAGCGGAGCGAACGATCCGTAACGGACACCATCACCACCGGGAACGGGTAGCCGAGCAAACGCATTGGCGTAATCTCGCTGTCCGGGAACACATGGCGCAACTGATAGGCCGAGCGCTCAAATGCCACCCAGTAAGGACCCGTGCAATACAGGTGAATCGAGTTTTGGTTCGCACGCTCGCGGTTCATGATATCATTTAAATGCTCGTTCAGCAACCGCACCAAACGAACGCCGGAAGGAAGGGAAGACATGTTTTGAATTATGATTGTTGAATTATGATTTAAACTGTCAACTCTATTAGTGTCTCAGCCATCGATCGTAATCGTCCAGCCGGCGGATCAAGGATAACTTGCTTTTCTTGGGCGAGGACTCACACCGCCACGGGTCCACAACCTCGTGCGCCATCTGCCGGTAGAGACTGCTGTCCGTGCAACCGTAGAGCGTCACCAGCAACAAGGCACGGGATTGCGGAGCCTTTACCAACGGGAGCATGCTTCGCATCGTGGCGAACAAGCGTACGAACTCATCCTCCTCGCCTAACAGCTTGTAGGTAGGTAGGAGCGACGAGTAGACCTTGCAGCGCATCACGTCCGTCTCCGCACGGAGAGAACCGTAGGATCTCAATACCTCACGGGCCAAACGAGTATCCTCCTCAGATACGCTGCCGGAGGCATGGTAACGTCCCAAGGCATCGTGCAAGCCCTCCCGCAGGCGA
>NZ_QTLI01000034.1:0-351 GCF_003434625.1 Parabacteroides sp. AM17-47 | reverse complement strand
CTCCCGCAGGCGATCGTTGTCCAGATGGGTATAGGCGTGCTTGCCCTTGGTGTTCAGCTCGATCAGCTCATACTCGCCCGGCTTCACCTCCAACAAGGGGACCCACATGCAATCGAGGATACGCGCCATGACATCTTTATGCCCGCCACCCGGCTGGATCACCACCTCCGCCTCCATACCGGTAAAATAACCGGACGTGATACGCACGCGATCACCTTTTAGCAGGCGATCGCTGTCAGGAACGTACACCGGAAGCTCGTTGGAATAAGATTCAGCCACCCAACGTAAATTACCCATCTCGTCATCCGAGAGATAAGGGAAATGAGTCATGCCTCCGGAAGAGACCCGGGG
>NZ_QTLI01000033.1:0-38338 GCF_003434625.1 Parabacteroides sp. AM17-47 | reverse complement strand
GGAGAGGAGTCAGTCCGTAAGGGGTGACTCCTTTTTCTGTTATATACACCAGCCGTTGTAGAGACCTAGCGTGCCGCGTCTCGTATCGTCTGACGGTATTCTAAGTTACCATTTGAAGGGATGAGACGCTGTGCGCTACGTCTCAACAATTGGGTGAGATTTCATTGTTTGCTGAATCGGGAACAATAAAGTTCGTATCTTGCCGTTATATTAAGAATTCACCGAATGATTCTGATTTATGAGCAGCATATATGATTCTCGTCAAAGATGGAAATTAGGCTTTATTTTTGCCGCTGTATTGATCGCTATGGCTTCTGTGGTAGTCTCGGATCTCTTGATTAAAGATCTGGCCCGAGAAGAGCGTCAGAAGATCGAGGTTTGGAGTGAGGCAACCCGGGTCATGACCAGTGAGAATCCAAGCCTTAATATGAATCTTATCCTAAAAATCATCCAAGGGAATACTTCTATTCCTGTTATATTATGCAGCGAGACGGATAGCGTGGTTTCTTACAATAATATAGAGATTCCGGAAAAGAATGTAGCGCAGTTCATGACGAATAAGGTTAAGGAACTGAGAACCAAAAATCCTCCGATCGTAATTGACATGGAGGATGGTACTTACCAATATTTATATTACGATGATTCGATTATCTTAAAGCGACTGCTTGTTTATCCCTATGCGCAATTATCAGTTGTATTTGTTTTTATATTAATCGCTTTTTTAGCCTTGGCTAGTACAAAGAAGGCAGAACAGAATAAAGTGTGGGTGGGGTTATCGAAAGAGACGGCTCACCAATTAGGAACGCCTATATCCTCGCTAATCGCTTGGGTTGAATATTTGCGAACGAAAGATATAGATCCTTCTCTATTGACAGAGATGGATAAGGATGTGAAACGCTTACAAACGATAGCGGAGCGTTTCTCTAAAATCGGTTCAGATCCAGATCCGGTTCCGACAAATATCGTGGAATCCATCCGTGCGGCTTTGGGATATATGGAGACCCGTATTTCCTCGAAGGTGAAAATTAATACGTATTTGCCGGAGCGGCCGATATTGGTCTTAATGAATGATTCCCTGTTCGCTTGGGTAATCGAGAACCTGACGAAAAATGCGGTGGACGCCATGGAGGGGCAGGGTGAGATTTCGCTAAAAGTAGAGGAAAGAGAGAAGGTCGTGCTGATCGATTTGGCAGATACCGGAAAAGGTATCCCAAAATCAAAATTCAAGACGGTTTTCAATCCGGGGTATACGACCAAGAAACGTGGCTGGGGACTAGGCTTGTCCTTGGTAAAGCGTATTATCGAGTCCTTCCAAGGAGGAAAGATTTTCGTGAAGAGTTCGGAGCTGGGGAAAGGGACGACTTTTCGTATAAAATTGAAGAAATATAAGGGTTAAATCGTATTATAGGAAAAAATAAGCATAAAGGTATTGTTTTTGTATTTAGTTTTTTCGTACCTTTGCAAGGTTTTTACACTAAAAGGCTTTGGGGAAATTTAAATTATATAATGTAGATTTGAAAAATCTCTCTCCGGGAGTACACGAATTCGAGTATCTTTTGGAGAACAAGTTTTTTGTGGACATTGACGGAACCGAGGTCCAGAAGGGCAAAGTGAAGGTTCATCTTACCGTAAAACGGTCGTCAATGATGTTTGAGATGAACTTTCAGATAGAAGGGGTTGTTGTTGTTCCATGCGATAGATGCTTGGACGATATGGAAATTCCTATTGATACCCACAATCGTCTGGTGGTAAAATTCGGCAAGGAATATGCCGAGGAGAGTGATGAGGTTGTCGTGATACCGGAAGAGGAGGGCGCTATTAATTTGGCGTGGTTCCTGTATGAGTTTATCGCTTTGGCGGTTCCCATGAAGCATGTACATGCGCCGGGTAAATGTAATAAGGCAATGTCGTCTAAATTGAAGAAACATACCGCCAGAAGTTCGGATGAGACCGAAGACGATTTTGAGGATGACATGGGAGGTGATGATTTGGCGTTGGAAGATGACGGAAACGCTAGTCCTGCCGATCCTCGTTGGGATGCTCTGAAAGGTTTGCTAGAGAATGATAACAATTAAATAAATAAAACAATGGCACATCCTAAAAGAAGACAAGGTAAGACAAGAACAGCCAAGAGAAGAACTCATGACAAGGCTGTAGCTCCAACAATGGCAATTTGCCCGAACTGTGGCGCATGGCACATCTATCACACAGTATGTGGTGAGTGCGGTTATTACAGAGGTAAATTAGCGATTGAAAAAGAAGCTGCTGTGTAAGTTTGTCAACTTATATGGTTTGATGAACAAAAGAAATAGCCCTAAAAGTTTTTTTAGGGCTTTTTTTTAATTGGGATAAGTAGTCCTTTTATTTTTAAAGTTATGGATAAGATAAATGCGGTTATCACAGGAGTGGGTGGATACGTTCCTGAAGATGTATTGACGAATGAGGATATTTCCAAGATGGTCGATACGACGGATGAGTGGATCATGACTCGTGTGGGTATTAAGGAGCGCAGGATATTGAAAGGGGAGGGCGTAGGACTCTCTTACATGGGTATACGGGCCGTGAAGCAATTGCTCGAGAAAACGAACCTGAATCCGGAAGAAGTAGAGGTTATCTTGACAGCTACGACTACCCCGGATCATCATTTCCCGACAACTTCTTCTATCATCGCTTATCATACAGGTTGTAAGAACGCGATGACTTTTGATATGCAAGGTGCGTGCGCAGGCTTCTTGTATGCTTTGGAGACGGGCGCTAATTATATTCGCTCGGGGCGTTATAAGAAGGTGGTTGTCGTATCGGGTGATAAGATGACATCTATTACAGATTATCAAGATCGTTCTACTTGTCCTTTGTTCGGGGATGCTTGCGGAGCGGTCTTGTTGGAGCCAACTACCGAGGAGTTCGGTGTCTTGGATACTATTTTACGGACAGACGGCGTAGGCTATCCGCATCTGATCATGAAATCGGGCGGCTCGGCTTATCCTCCTTCTCACGAGACGGTGGACAACCGTGAGCATTTCGTTTATCAAGATGGACGTGTGGTGTTCAAGTACGCGGTTTCTTATATGGCGGACGTGGCCGCTGAGATCGCAGAGAAGAATGGCTTGACGCATGATGATATCGCGTGGATCGTTCCTCATCAAGCGAACCTGCGGATTATCGACGCTACGGCGAAACGCTTGGGCGTAGATATGGATAAGGTGATGATCAATATCCAGAAATATGGCAACACAAGCGCCGGTACGATTCCTATTTGTCTATGGGAATGGGAGAATCAATTGAAAAAAGGAGATAACCTGATCCTTGCCGCTTTTGGAGCGGGCTTTACGTGGGGAGCGGTTTATCTGAAATGGGGGTATGATGGAAAAAAAGCATAAATCGGGTTTTGTCAATATCGTTGGAAACCCAAACGTAGGTAAGTCTACGTTGATGAATCGTTTGGTCGGGGAGCGGATCTCTATTATCACCTCGAAGGCGCAAACGACAAGGCATCGTATTATGGGTATCGTGAATACCGACGATATGCAAATCGTGTATTCTGACACGCCGGGAGTCTTGCGGCCGAATTATAAGTTGCAGGAATCCATGCTTAATTTCTCTCAATCCGCCTTAGGCGACGCCGACGTGCTGTTGTACGTGACGGATGTCGTCGAGACGATTGATAAAAATAACGAGTTCCTAGCACGGGTACAGAGCATAGAGTGTCCGGTTCTCTTGTTGATCAATAAGATCGACCAGACCAATCAGCCGGAGCTGGAGAAGCTCGTGGCCCAGTGGAAGGAATTGCTTCCGAAGGCCGAGATCATCCCGATCTCCGCACTTTCGAATTTCAATATAGATTACGTGAAGCGTCGGGTGGAGGAGTTGATGCCTGATTCCCCGCCTTATTTCGAGAAAGACGCCTTGACCGATAAACCGGCCCGTTTCTTCGTGACAGAGATCATTCGTGAGAAAATCTTGTTATATTATCAGAAGGAAATACCTTACGCGGTAGAAGTGGTCGTCGAGTTGTTCAAGGAGGATGATGAGCTGATCCATATCAAGGCGCTGATCATCGTGGAGCGTGATACCCAGAAAGGGATTATCATCGGGCATCAAGGGCAAGCATTGAAGAAAGTAGGTGCTATGGCCCGGAAGGATATCGAACGTTTCTTCGGAAAAAAGGTGTTTTTGGAAATGTTTGTCAAAGTGGAAAAAGACTGGCGTAACCGTGACAACATATTGAAGAACTTCGGTTATCAGCTGGACTAATAATAGCATACGAAAGGAGAATTTATGGGAAATATAGTAGCGATAGTGGGGAGACCCAATGTAGGTAAGTCCACCCTTTTCAACCGGTTGACGGGTACCCGTCAGGCGATCGTGAACGAGGAGGCTGGTACTACCCGTGACCGTCAGTACGGCAAGGTGGAGTGGACCGGCAAGGAGTTTTCGCTGATTGACACAGGCGGATGGGTGGTTAACTCGGAGGATGTTTTCGAGGAGGAGATCAACAAGCAGGTAAAAGTGGCTATCGAGGAGGCGGACGTGATCTTGTTCGTCGTCGATGTATTGAATGGCATCACGGATCTGGACATGGAGGTGGCGCAGATCTTGCGCCGTTGCAAGCGGCCGGTGATCGTGGTGGCGAACAAGGCGGATAATTACGAATTGCATCCGGCCTCGGCGGAGTTTTACTCGTTTGGCTTGGGAGATCCTTTCTGCATCTCGGCCATCAATGGTTCTTATACCGGGGATTTGCTGGATAAGATCGTGGCGACGTTGCCCGAGGAGAAGGTGGAGATACTGGAGGAGGAGTTGCCCCGTATCGCGATTATAGGACGCCCGAACGCGGGAAAGTCTTCTCTTATCAATGCTTTTATTGGCGAGGATCGGCATATCGTTACCGATATTGCGGGCACGACCCGTGATTCCATCTACACGAAATATAATAAATTCGGCTTGAACTTCTATTTGGTGGATACGGCGGGTATCCGTAAGAAGGGGAAGGTGAACGAGGACTTGGAGTATTACTCGGTGATCCGTTCGATCCGCGCGATCGAGAACTCGGATGTCTGCGTGCTGATGTTGGACGCTACGAGGGGCATCGAAAGCCAGGATATGAATATCTTCTCGCTGGTGCAGAAGAATAAGAAGGGATTGGTGGTTTGCGTGAATAAGTGGGACTTGATCGAGGATAAGAGCCAGAAGGTGATCGACTCGTACACGACCGCTATCCGCGAGCGTCTGGCTCCGTTTACCGACTTCCCGATGTTGTTTATCTCCGCTATGACGAAACAACGTATCCTGAAGGTGCTGGAGACCGCCAAGGAGGTTTACGAGAATCGCTCCAAGCGTGTCCCTACGGCCAAGCTGAACGAGGTGATGCTCCCGATCATCGAGAATTATCCTCCCCCAGCCTGGAAGGGTAAGTATATCAAGATCAAATATATCACCCAGCTTCCGGCGGGCAGCGTGCCTTCTTTCGTGTTCTTCTGTAACTTGCCGCAATGGATCAAGGACCCGTACAAACGTTTCCTTGAGAACAAGATCCGCGAGAACTGGGATTTTACCGGTACGCCGATTAATATATTTATCCGGGAAAAGTAAATACTAGATACAAAAAAGCCGCTTCCTGTAATGGGGAGGTGGCTTTTTCTATTTAGAATAGATCGGAATGCGTTCCGGTATCGGTGAAAAGCAAGATTAGCTCCGTGTCGTCTTGGCTCCATATCAGCAGCCAGTCTCCTTGGATATGGCATTCCCACAATCCCGCGTATTTCCCGGACAGCCTATGCGGGTGGTATTGGGAGGGAAGGGAACCGGTTGTTTCAAGCAAGTTGGATACTTGCTCGAATAAGTTCATATCATATCCTCTTTTTTGGCATAGCCTCAAGTTCTTCTTGAACTTTTTGGTATAGTTGATGGAATATTTCATCAGCCTAGGATTTGTTTCATCAAATCCTTTGTGCTTTCCGCATGATAAATCCTTCCTGCCTTCACGTCCTCCAAGGCCTCGTCCAATCCGGATTTCTTCTGTGCCTTCACCTTGCCTTCCAGCGAGGTGATGAATTTCTTCAAGATGTCCGCGTATTTCTCGGGGATGGTTACCTCGAATGTCTTTAATGATGTCGTTGTCTCCATATCGCTCTGTTTTAGGAATTTCCTTCGCGAATATACGGAATAAAAAGAGAAGGGGAATTGTTTTCCTTCTCTTTTTATTTTCCGCTTCCGCGTCGGGAGGGAGGGACGTGACGGTTAGATCTCGTCCGGGCTCTCGGAGTCTCCGCCGGGCATAGGCTCGGGAGCGGGCGCCGGTTTCTTGGCGGAGGCCATGCGCTGGTTGTAGGCGGCGGTGGTCTCGGCGATCAGCTGGTTGAGGGCGGCGATGAAGGCGGTCGCTTTCTCGGACGGCTTCGCTACGCTATGGGACTGGGCCAGCAGGGTGAGGTCGTCGTAATAGACGTCGATCCGCTTGCGCAGGTTGGCGCCGCTTTCCTTTTTGGAGGTGGTCCGGTTTTGGACGCGTTGCTGCGACAGGCGGTCGTAGGCGTTATTCTCTTTCTCCAGTTCGGCGAGGTAAGCGTCGAGGCCGAGCGTGGTGACGTACGGCTTGTTCTCGTCCTTGCGCAAATCCAGCAAGAGGCCCTTTATCTTGGCGGTCTCCTGCGCCATGGGGAGGCGGGCGATGCCGTTATAAGGCTTGATGACCTTGTATAGGAACTTTCCTGCGTCACGCTCGGCCTCCAACGGGAGGGTACCGGCCCGTGAGATGCGGGTGATGATATAGATGGCGAGGTTGTCGCGGTTGGTATCGTGCAAGGCCATTTGCTCGGTCTCCTGCGAGGTGCGGCTCTCGTCCACCACGTCGGCCATGGCGAGGAGGTCTGCCTCGTAGGTATCGAGGAATTCTTTGGTGAGGCCCAGCTCGGGGATGCCGTCGCTGCCGGTCAGCAGGGAGATCTCGTCGGGGGACTCGGAATCGCCGCCACCGCTGTTTCCGTTGGCTAGGTCGAGGACGTGGTTCATGAAGGAGAGGTACTCGGCGTTGTTGAAAAGAGAGAGCGGAAGTGTCTTGATTTTTGTGTAAGTACTCATGGTAAATTTGATTTAGAGTTTAAAAACTTCTCTAAGTTAGGGATATTTACTGAATAAGGGCTTCTTAGGCCTAAAAAATGGGGATTGAATGGCGCGAATAATCATCTTAGGCCTAAGAAATGGCTTTTCAAGGGTGAAAATAGGCTTTTTAGGCCTAAGAAATGGTTTCGCGGCCTTGAAAGTCCCTTCCTAGGCCAAGGAAATCACTTTTCACGGTTGAAAAACTATCTTTTAGCCCTAAGAAGTCATTTTTCACCCTTCGAGGGCATTTCTTAGGGCTAAGAGACATTAAGAATCTGATTGTTTTGCGAATGTTTTAAAAAAACACGATCTTTGCGATGTATTGGAAAAATAACGTAGAAGCGTTTCGATATTATCTTGTACTGGAATCTGGAAAATTTCTACTCTTCAAGATAATGAGAATGTAGCTCCTGCGCTTGTGTTTGTTATATACTAACCCAATGGGTGAATTATATACAATCATAAAGCGTGGGACTATCGTCTTATTATTGAAGAGTGGGCATTCCAGAGCCTCAGTACAGTGATAAGCGATGGTTCCCACGCTTCTTTTATTTGTTAACCTCATTTTTTGGGAACAAAATGAGCAAAGATGAGAAAATTATGAATAAAGTGAATCTCTTTAGGCGTTATCTGGTTGGACTATTGTTTCTGTCTTTCTTCTTCCCTATTAAGGCCGCTATTTCTTATTGGGATGGCCATAGTTATTCTACAAGCTGGTATGATCCTAGTAAATCGGTCTATTACATCCAATCAGCGGAAGATTTGTGTGGATTATCTTACTTGTTGCGCCCTGGAAGTTATGAGGATTTTGAGGGCAAGGAGGTTATCTTAATGGTCGATATTAATTTGAATGGTTATGAATGGGAGACGTTGGGTCGTATAGAAGGATCTTATTATTATGCATTTAATGGTGTATTCAACGGTAATGGAAAAACTGTCTCTGGTTTGAAAATAACTAAAATAAATAATGGAACAATACGTACAACCGGCCTGTTTGGGGTCGTGATGGAGCAGGGTACTATTATCAAAAATCTTACCGTGGAAGGTGATATTAATATAGGTAGTCGTGGAACTGCGGATATTGGTGCTATTGCTGGAACAAGCATGGCGACCATTTATAATTGTATATCAAAGGTTAATATATCAGTGAATTCATCGGATGCCTCATCAGATATCAATGTGGGAGGTATTGTTGGAAAAGCTTATGGTATGGTTCGAGATTGCCAGACTTATGGGAATATCCGTATAAACCAAGATGGTATCAGTGGTTGCCGAGTTGGAGGAATTGCGGGGTCAAGCGTGACCGCTGATATAGGAGCCGGAATAATTCGTTGTAAATCTGCTTCTGATATTACGGTAATTGGAGGAAAAGACGCGATGGTCGGAGGTATCTCCTCGCTTATTAGGGAAAATAATGAAAATAATTTGTATACAGGATGTGTTGATGTCAATGGTTGTCATTTCTCCTATGTGGGTGGTATTGTCGCTTCCATGAGTTCGGAAGTCAAAAATTGCCTGATGTTAGGCTCTTTTACCGGATACGGCGATTATTATTATAAGGGAGCGATTATGGCAACGCAAGAACAAAGTGTAATCATAGATGATTGTTATTATAGAGAGGGATTGCCTAACGCTGCGAGTTATGGATATCCTGTTGCGGAAGCAGAATTATATAGTGGGTCGTCTCTTCCCGGCTTCGATCCTAGTATATGGAATTTTCGTGAAGGGGAATATCCTGATTTGTTTTTTGAGTTTGAGGATTTGATCGAAATGCCAGCTGTCGATCGTATAGAATTGGATAAAACAGATTTAACATTAGAGATTGGTGATGCTATTAGATTGTATCCTACACTATATCCTTCAGGAGCCACAGGTAAAATAGTGTGGAGTTCATCGGATGATTATGTAGCTGTCGTGAATTCCAGCGGATTAGTGGTGGCAAGGAATGGAGGAATAGCTTATATCTCGGTAAGTATGACGGATAATTTATCTATTTCAGATGTTTGCCGTGTGACTGTGAATAAATCACCAACCGCTAATGAGAGTGTTCCGGTTGACGATCTTGAAGTTAGGGGATTGGAAGGTTCTATCATGATCAATGCGACTATGCCGCAAGACTTTTGTATTTATGCATTAAATGGAGAAATAATAAATCAAGGAAAACTTATGGGCGGAGAGAATATTATCTCTGTTTTAAAAGGAATATATATTGTTAAGGTGAAGAATTATATCAAAAAAGTAATAGTTCTTTAGGATTTTTCTGTTAAGTAATGCTGCGGTGTAGTCTACTTTAACCTTCTCCACTCGGATTTCTTGGCGAATGGGGAAGGTTTCATTATTTCGTATAATCGTTATTTTTGTACCATATAGTGGTGGCTCTTTCAAGCCTCCCCCCATTCCTATACAAGTAATCCGGAGCGAAATCTGCCCCATTGTACCATTCCAGTGTCCAGTGGGTGAGCCCGAACTGGACGAAATTTCGGAGGTCTTTCAATGGCTCGAAAAGTTTCCCTTTCAGTAAAGGGAGGAAGTTCACTAATTTCAGCTTACCGTTGCTAAATTCCAATCGCATGGTATAGTCCTTGACATATTCCACGCCAGTGACACGTATTAAATCTATATCTTCAGTCATAACTTTTTCTCTTTTAAATGGGTCTTAGGGGATTTTCATCACGAATATATGGAATAAAAAAGATAAGGGTACGAGTTCGCCTCTCTTTTTTGTCTTTCTTTCATCCACATTTCCTTGAAACCCTTGGAATCCCCATTTATAATCGTACCTTTATGTCTCTTTACCTTAAAAATTAAAAATAATCATGTTTACGCCATCAATGACAAACGAGGAAATAGAGGCAGTGGCCTATAAGGACTTTCTGGAAATCCGGGGAAGAGTGGAAATCGCGAAGGATAAATTCGTACAAAGGGTGAGATGCACGCCCCCGGGATTTTGGGCCTTGCATTCCTTGCAGGAGACACATACCCTTCAAACCCGCTCCAAGAATACATGGACTGTATATTTCTATTATTTGTACACGACACCGGCCGGTGCCGTGAAAGTCTCATCTATGATCTACACCTCCCTGCCGGGAGATGAAGGCACGGATTACCTGTTTATGAATAATCTCGACCGCTTCCGGCTGGAGAGGGTGAGCTCGCGTTTCTCGCGACAATACGAGGAACGCTATATCGACCCGAACCAGATCCAACTGAACGGCCTTCTGCCCGCTATCTATTTCATGAGGACTGCCGGCGACCGGAAGATCGCTCCCTACACTCCCGATACATGGACCGAGGAAGAGAAAAAGGACAAATATCTCTTCGTGTCGGAGCAAGGGACCATGGAGGCGAAGCTGGAGGGGCGTGTGGAGACCTACCTTACTTTCTTAGAGCCGGAACAGCCGGGTGATTAATAAGTAGAGGGCGAGGTTGATACCCCGCCCTCCCGATAACTAGGTAGATACCTCCGGGCCTATCTTTTCAGAAGATCGATCCTCTCGCCGGGCAACAGTACCGCATGAACCTTCTCCGTTACCCGCCCCTTCACGTTGAAGGAATCCCTTAGGCGGATGTCGGCGGCGGAGGAACCGATCTGCGCCTCATATTTACCGGACTCTACGACCCAATGACTGGCGCTCTCGTCGAAGGAGGCCAGATCCGTATCTTTCACCTTGAAGATGATCTCACGGCTCTCCCCCGGCTGGAGGAGTTGGGTCTTGACGAAACCTCTCAACTCTTTCGCCGGCTTATCCATGCTCTTGCCGGGGGCGGAGATATATAGCTGGACCACTTCCTTCCCGGCTACCGGGCCATTGTTCGTGATCGTGCAACTGATGCTGTAGTCCGTATCGCCCATGAACACTTTCAAGCTCGAATAATTGAAAGTCGTATACGACTGTCCGTAGCCAAACGGATAGGAGACGGGCACGCCGAACGTATCGAAGTAACGGTAGCCCACGTAGATACCCTCCTCGTAGTTGGTATAGTCAATATTCTTACGATCCGTATGCTCCGGGCCTCCTCCCATGAAGCCGGCTAACATTTCTTTCAGGTCGATACCCGAAGCGTCCGGGAAATTCTTCGTGGAGGCTACGTCGGCGATGCTCACGGGGAAAGTCATCGGGAGCTTACCGGAAGGATTCACCTTTCCGGACAGGATATCGGCTACCGTGTTACCCCCTTCCTGCCCGGCTTGCCAAGCCAATAGGATGGCGTCCGGTTCCGATTTCCAGCTGGCGGTCTCGATCACGCCCCCGATATTCAAGATTACGACCACCTTCTTCCCTTCCTTATGGAAAGCGTCGGAAACCGATTGGATCAACGCTCGCTCATTCTCCGTCAGGTTGAAATCTCCCTCGATCTTCCGGTCTTGGAACTCTCCCGAGCTACGGCCTATCGTAACGAAGGCGATATCCGCCTCTTTCGCCTTAGCGGCCAGCCCTGCGGCATCCGGTACGAACTCCGGGATACGAGGGTGGTTGAAGAAAGCGGCGGCGGGACTCGTGTCTTTCGGCTGTTTCGCCTTTTCCTCGGTACTGTATTTCTCGTATAAGGCTTTCACTTCGGCGTCCATGGTATAACCGGCGTTCTCCAGACCTTCCACGAGGGATACGGTATAAGCCTCGTTCACGTCGCCACTGCCGGTGCCTCCGGCGATAAAATCGTACGAGGTGGTACCGTAAGCCGCTATCTTCTTGATACCCGGGGCCAGCGGCAAGGCATTATTCGTATTCTTTAATAAAACCATACCTTCGGAAGCGGACGCACGGGTTACCTCGGCGTGAGCTTTTAGGTCCGGTTTGTCGGAATAGGCGTATTGGGCAAAGCGGGGGGATTGAAGGATCAATCGTAATACACGGGTTACGTCCGTATCCACGTTTTCGATAGAGAGAGAACCGTCCTCAAGCGCTTTTAGGAGGGCCTCTTTCTGGTCCGGCCGTCCGGGCATCAGCAGATCGTTTCCGGCGTGGATCTGGGCGGGGGCGTTCTTGCCGCCAAACCAGTCGGTCATGACAAGGCCGCTAAAACCCCATTCGTCACGGAGGATGGTCGTTAATAAATCACGGCTTTCGGAGGCATATTCACCATTTATCTTATTGTAGGAAGACATGACCGTCCACGGGCTTGCCTCTTTTACGACCATCTCGAAACCTCTTAGGTAAATCTCCCGCAAGGCACGAGGGGTGAGGCGGGCATCCGTTCCCGTCCGGTTGGTCTCTTGATTATTGACGGCGAAATGCTTGATGGAGGTTCCCACGCCATTGCTTTGGATACCGTTTACCATCGCTGTCGCTATCCGGCCCGTCAAGTAGGGATCTTCGGAATAATACTCGAAGTTACGTCCGCAGAGAGGGCTTCGGTGGATATTCAGCGCGGGGGCCAAGAGTACGTCGCAACCGTATTCTTTCACCTCGTCGCCCATGGCGTTGCCTACGTTTTTGACCAATGCGGTGTTCCATGTGGAGGCTAGCAAGGTAGCGACCGGGAATGCCGTGCAATAATAGGTCGCCTCGTTCCCCTCGCGAGTCGGGGAGATACGTAATCCGGCGGGACCGTCGGCCACTACGATAGCGGGGATTCCCAGACGTTCGATCGGGAAGGTCGTTCCGGCGGCTCCCGGCACTAGATTTTGCGTGCTGCCGACTACGGCTGATTGGCCGCCGAACCCGGGCATTCCGGTTCCGACAAACAGGGATACTTTCTCTTCGGCAGTCATGGCGGCTACGATTTTCTCGATAGGATCTTTACCCAATTGCGGCAAGGTTTGGGAGTGCCCTACTTGCATGGCCATCGTAAGGCATGCGCCCATTAATAGTTTGTTCATATAGAATGGTTTTTGTGTTTTTCAGTGCCCCAAAAGTAGGCGAAGGAATCGAGGCGGACAAAGAAAAAGAAAGGTATCGGAGGTAAGGATTTCGTTTTTTGATGAATATCAAACATTGTAGGGGTTTGATGATATATTTAGGGGACGCCGACTGCGCAGTCGGCGTCCGGTACTATTTATAATGTATTCAGAAGTTTATGAATCTCATTAACCATCTGCGTAGCGGATTCTTGTGTCTCGGATAAACCTTCCGGAGTGATCTTGGCAACCGTCTTGTTCAACTTCTCGAGTTTGCCTTTAGCTCCTTTCGTTGTCAGCTCTTCCCGGAGGATGCGGATCTTCTCGCAATCTTGTATACCCTCGACCAAACGTTCGAAGCGAATGCTACTGCGTGGACCGGGATAAATACTGTATGTATCGCCTGCCGCCCAAGTGCGGAAACGCGAGTCACGCAGAGGATCGGTGGTCCAGCTATTAACTGCCCAACGTAGATAACCGTCGTAACCACCGGCTACGGCGTGCAAGACCGTCCATGCCGCTTCCGCCGGGTCGGAGAAGGTGAAGGTATTCGGGAACGCTTCCGCGCAACAGGTATAAACGGTACTGATCTGTCCCGCTTTATCACGGGCAGCCTTTACGTCTTCTGGGAATTTATGCCCATAGGGAATACTTAAATAGTATAAGTCCGATTGAATTTCCGGATGATAATTTCCGGCCAGCGTGATCTTGAACTCCGGATCGGCTTGCTTGATAACCTTGATCGCCTCACGCATCGCCTCCATCGGACGCTCGTCCATAGAGATAGCGGTTTTCTCGAACCAACCTTTCTCGCGAAGGTGGCGGGAGAAATCTTTTAGGAAAGTACCCCAATAGTCTGCGTAAGCGGCGTCACCCGGTTTCGTGTTGAGGAATTGTACACGATTTGTCGCCTCGTCGTAATAATCGAAAGATAAAGCCCAAGGGATCATGGTGTAGCAACTGATCATATCATCGATACCGATCTCGTTCATCATGAATTCCACCCATTTGTCGAAGACGGCGTAATCATATGCCCAAGTGCCGTCTATCTTCTTGATCCGGGTGATCATGCTGTCGAAATGATCCTCGGTCTGTCCGGCCCAAGGTTTATGCATGATACTGGTGGTGATAGCGCGCTGTCCGGCGTTCGCCAACATCTTCATGATCGGGCGCATAGCGTCGAAATGCTCTTTACTCCAAAGAGGAACTTGGTAGTAACGGGCCACGGAATACGGGTTCTGCCATAAGTCCAGATGGAAAGCCCAGTCCTTCGGGGCGGGAAGTGTGCGGTTCAATACGTCCACTTCTATTTGTAATTCCATGGGGGAGGCATTTTTTCCCGTGACGGTCAATGTCCCTTTATATTTACCGGCTTTCGCGGATTGAGGTACCCAGATATTCATCCAGATCGGCTGGGTGGTGCGTGCCTTGATATCACGGATCTTTACGATATCCAATACATCGGCTACGACGGAGGAATCCCATTCCGCCTTATTCTCTCGGTGGCCGCAACCGCCTTTACGGTCTTTATTCAACTCATCGGTCATGACGTATCGGACAAAGTTCGTCGTGATCGCGGAGGATGGGATGATGGAAGAACCGCTCTTTAAGTCGCTCACGGTGATAGAGGCATCCTCGAGTCCCACCTTGGTCCATAACACGGCTTGTGCGTTTACCCGTTCCCCTTTCCATGCTTTCGTCTGCCAGCGATTGCTTTTCTTGACATCGGGAATACTGAGTTTCGGATATCGTATATCGGTCGTGCCCCAGCTTAATTGGGTTGGGGCCGATAACTTGTCCCAGATCTCGTCGCTGTCATGCGGTTTCGTGTCGGTCAATTCCGTATAGTCGCCTAGCGGGTATTTCTCGGATTGCTGGGCTACGGTAAAAGAACTTAGTGCCAGAAAGGCACAAAGGATGAAAGTGTTTTTCATACGATTGCTTATTTTAGAATATTAACTAGGGCAAAGATAGGAATTAGTTGACAGTTGTCAACTGTCAACTAGCCTTTTATAGTGGCATACGAGCAGATTCCCCTCATCATCGTATAAGTGCATCCCGTTGCCTTCGCAATAACGGAACATCTTACAATCCGCGCATTCCCCTTTTTTAGCCCACTGGCGGTTACGATACGGTTTAAACTCATTATTCCAGATATCAATGAAATCGTCTTTATAGATGTTCCCTTGGTGGAAGTTCGCCCGTATACTGGGACAACCGGAGATAGCGCCATCAGCGAGGACAGAGGCCGTATTGATGCCGGCGTTGCATTGGAAGATCGAGTCTCTCACCTCTGCCTCATAATTCCCGAGGAAGCCCTCACAGCCGTAGCTAACGTGTATCTTACCCTCTTTCCGGCTGAAGCGGATGAAGTTCATGACCCATGTGAACTGTTCGTTCGTCAGTTGCAAATCCGTCTCAGTCGCAGCACGTCCAACTGGGAAGATCGTAAAGATACGCCACCGTTTTACGCCCATCTCGATCAAGAAATCCTTGAAGAGCATCAAATCCTTGAAGTTGCGTTGGTTTACGCAAGTCACCACATCCCAAATGATCTCCTTTTCCTCGGCCAACATACAGATGGCATTCAGTGCCTTCTCGAAACTTTTAGGATTACGGCGAAGCCAGTTATGCGCTTCCTCGAAACCATCTAGGCTGATAGTCGCCGAGTGCAATCCGGAAGCCAAGAGCGAGTCGAGCCGTTCCCGGGTCATCAGATAACCATTGGAGACGATCCCCCAAGGATATCCCCTGCGATACAGTTCCAACCCGCATTTCTCGATATCCTTACGAACCAGCGCCTCGCCTCCGGTAAAGATGACGAGCACTTTGTTCGGCTCGACGTAAGGCGTGATATCGTCTATGACTTTCAGGAAGTCTTCGACAGGCATATCTGGGACAGAGGCCGAGACATGGCAATCGCTCCCGCAATGACGGCAGGATACATTACAACGAAGCGTACACTCCCAAAAGAGTGTACGCAATTCATGTAATTTAGCCCTGTTCTTCTTGATACTTCGAAAAAGCTCTAGGGCGATACGTTTTTTGATGTTTGGGCGTTTGTCCATATTTTATTCTTTTTTCTCTTTAAGTTTGATGTCGGGGATGTTAACCTCCGCTTTCCCATGGAACCAAGATTTACCTCCCTTAAATCCTTCGATCTTGACATCTATCGAATCCGTCTCGAATGATCCGTTTTCAGGCCCGTCAATATCTTTAGCGATAATGCGTACGATACCCATTGGGGAATCCTCGAATTTTATATCGTAACTTCCGTCTTTTTGGGTTTGGGGTGATTTATATATTTCGCTTATATATGAGGGAGATAATACGTTATTATATATGCCCCCATAGTTGATCTCTATTCCTTGGATGGGATCTCCGTTCATATCTGTAACTTTTCCTTTCAACTCGTATTCTGCGTAGGGGCTACCATACTCATCTGTAGCGCCACAGGAAGTAACGCTGAAGCCTAGTAGAGAAAGGAGCCCCGCTAAAATCCAGTTAAAACCTTTTAATATGAAATGAAAAACTGTTTCCATTTTCTAGTTTTTGCGTGTTAGTTGGAAGTTAATTTCTTTTGATCCTTTACCCATTAACATCCCTTTCCCTTGTGATAATTCAATTTCGGCGAAATTTACGATAATAGAATCAGTTTTGCAAGCGTTTGGGTCATTCCAATACGAAGATAATTTTGTGTAGATGGTATGTTCGATAGCCGTAGCCTTATCGTAGGTGAATTGATATCGTCCGGTCTCATCCGTGATGGCCGGAAAGCAGGAAAGGTCGTCCTCTAGAGTAGGGGTATATGCCGGTGAGGTTAAGATTGCGACTCCGGCCAGCGGATAGCCTTGATCATCAGTTACTTTTCCGTAGATCGTGTACAATGCGTAAGGTTCCGTATGTGTATCTACATATTCCTTAAGTGTGATCTTGATTTCCTTAGAGGCACTACCTTCGTACCATCCATCACCTCCGGTAAGTTCCTCGCTGTCGAAGATTACTTGAGTCGTATCGGATGCGAATTGTCCTCCGTTCATTTCTTCGTCTATGTCTTCCGTGATGAATCGGTATTTTAGGATCGGAAAATCAGTTTTCTTCCAATCAAACTCTCCGTTAGCGTCAGTCCTTACGGTATCGGTATGCAGCCATCCGTAAGGATAAATTCTTGCGTCATTTCGATTGATACGTATTTGGGTGTTAGGTATCGGATTATCGTTTGTATCCACGACTTTTCCTTTTATCTGAAAATTGGCGTAAGGAGTGCCATATTCACAAATTATGGGACCTTCTCCCTCGTCGTCAGTGCAGGAGAAACCTAAAAGCATTAATAAACTCGCCAATACGCAGTTGGCTTTTTTCAACAATTGCAAGTGCATCCTTTTCATGGTGTAAATTATTTTTATTTACGATTCTATTTATTTGATGAATGGGGCAGCAAAATAGTTGCATGCGAATGCGTAAGAAAATGTGATGACTTTTTGTATCTTTGCCACTTCAATGTAACAGATCAATTTATGAGAGATTTCATACGTATTTTAAAGCGTTTCGTTCCCCCTTACAAAAAGTATATGGTTCTGAACATCGTGTTCAATGTACTTTCCGCTATCTTGAACCTGTTTTCTTTCGCCTTGATTATCCCGATCCTTCAGATCTTGTTTAAGATGGATGAGGGGAATTACACCTTTATGGATTGGAATTTTAATGCGGGAAGCTGGGAGTCGTGGAAAGCCTTGCCGGAGTTGATCAAAAATAACTTTTTTTGGTATGTATCCGATCTGATAGAGGTACACGGAGGTTCGTTCGCCTTGATTATGTTGGGAATCTTCCTGATCGTGGCGACTTTCTTGAAAGTGGCGACCATGTATCTGGCCTTTTATACGATGATCCCGATTCGAACCGGAGTCGTTCGTGATATCCGTAATCAGATTAACAAGAAGATTACGCAGTTGCCGTTGAGCTTTTTCTCGGAGGAGCGAAAAGGGGATATTATCGCCCGTGTATCCGGAGACGTGAACGAGATTGAGACATCCATCATGAGTTCATTGGACATGTTATTCAAGAACCCGATCCTGATCGTGATCTATCTGGTGGGTATGATCGCTATCAGTTGGCAACTTACCGTGTTCGTCTTGATCCTGCTGCCGTTGGCGGGTTACGTAATGGGACAAGTCGGCAAGAAATTGAAACGGAAATCCTTGGAAGGACAGCAACAATGGGGATTCCTGATGAGCCAGATCGAGGAGACATTAGGCGGACTCCGTATTATCAAGGCATTTAACGCCGAGAAGAAGATACAAGACCGCTTTGAGCGAAGCAATGATACTTTCCGCCGGTTGACGAACCGTATCTATCGCCGCCAACAAATGGCGCATCCGATGAGCGAGTTTTTGGGAACCGTTACGATCGCTATCGTACTTTGGTATGGAGGTACGCTGATCTTGAGCGCGAATAGCCCGATCGACGCTCCTACGTTTATTTATTATCTGGTTATTTTCTATAGCATTATCAATCCTGCGAAAGATCTAAGTAAGTCGGTTTATGCGATCCAGAAAGGTCTGGCCTCTATGGAGCGTGTCGATAAGATCTTGAAGGCGGAGACGGATATCCATGACCCGGAACATCCGAAGAAGATCGCCTTGAAAGAGAAAATCAGTTATAAAGATGTTTGGTTTAAATATCAGGAAGCTTGGGTCTTGAAAGGGATTAATCTGGATATCCGGAAAGGAACGACCGTGGCTTTGGTCGGTCAGTCCGGTTCGGGCAAAAGTACTTTGGTGGATCTATTGCCTCGCTTTTATGATGTGAATAAAGGGAATATCCGTATTGATGATACGGATATCCGTGAGGCCACCCTTTTCGATCTTAGGGGATTGATGGGAAATGTCAATCAAGAGGCTATCTTGTTTAACGATACCTTCTTCAACAATATCGCTTTTGGAGTGGAAGGGGCTACGATGGAACAGGTGGAGGAAGCCGCCCGCATCGCCAACGCTCACGATTTTATCATAGCGAGTGAGAAAGGTTACGATACCAATATAGGCGACCGGGGTGGAAAACTGTCCGGCGGACAACGCCAGCGAATCAGTATCGCCCGTGCGATCTTGAAGAATCCCCCGATCTTGATCTTGGATGAGGCCACATCCGCCTTGGATACGGAATCCGAACGTTTGGTACAAGAAGCGTTGGAGAACTTGATGAAGAATCGTACGACCGTAGTGATCGCCCACCGTCTCTCTACGATCCGTAATGCGGATGAGATCTGTGTGATGCATGAGGGTGAGATCGTAGAACGGGGCAAACACGAGGAGTTGTTGGCTTTGGATGGCTATTATAAACGACTATGTGATATGCAAAGCTTTTAGGGTGATACTGCAACCCGGGTTGCAGTGGATCGCCTCTTCGGCTTTTGATGGAAAAACAATAACAAGGAATAATCGTATGAATATGAAAGGACTTTATTTGATTTTGTTATCGTTCCTTTTCGGTTGTAATTTGCCGGATATGCAGACTGGGAAGGAGGTCTCTTATTATTTTGACCAACCAGCGCAGATATGGGAAGAAACCTTGCCTTTGGGAAACGGCCGTATCGGTATGATGCCGGATGGTGGTATTGAGCGGGAGAATGTGGTCCTGAATGAGATCTCCCTGTGGTCCGGAAGTAAGCAAGATACGGACAATCCTTATGCGTATTACTCTTTGGCGAATATTCGTCGCCTCTTATTTGAGGGACGGAATGACGAGGCACAGGATTTGATGTATAAAACTTTCGTCTGCAAAGGGACCGGAAGTAATCTGGGTGACGGTGCGAACGCTCCGTATGGGAGTTACCAATTATTCGGAAATCTAGTGCTGAGATATACGTATCCGAATGAATCGGATTCTATCGCTGAGTATCGCAGGCGGTTGAACCTAAGCGAGGCTATCGCTTCCGTCTCTTTTAAAAGGGGGAATGTGAATTATCAACGGGAAATGTTTACCTCTTTTTCCGGGGATCTGGGAGTTATCCACTTGGTAGCGGACGCGGATCGGGCCTTGAATTTCTCATTAGGTATGAATCGTCCGGAACATGCGACGATCTCTTTGGACGGAAAGGACTTGCTGATGCGGGGACAATTGCCGGACGGGGTGGATACGTTGGAGATGAAAGGGATGCGTTTCGCCTCTCGTGTCCGTATCGTCTTGCCGAAGGGGGGAGATTTGACCGCAACGGATAGTAGTTTATCGGTGCGAAGTGCCTCGGAAGCGATTATCTTGGTAAGTTTAGGTACGGATTATTTCGATAAAGACGGCGTCGGACAATCCTTGGAAAAATACTTATCGCAAGCGGAATCTAAGGATTTCTCCACCTTGCGCCGGGAACATACATTCGCTTATCGCTCCCTGTTTGATCGGGTCTCTTTGGATTTGGGAAAAGGCGAAAGGGATCATCTTCCGATCCATGAGCGTTTGGCCGCTTTCGCTCAAGATAAGAACGATCCGGGATTGGCGGCTTTATATTTCCAGTTCGGTCGATATTTATTGATTTCCTCGACCCGGCAGGGATTACTGCCCCCGAATTTGCAGGGCTTGTGGTGTAATACGATTCATACGCCTTGGAACGGGGATTATCACCTAAATATTAATTTACAGATGAATCATTGGCCAGCGGAGGTCACGAACCTCTCCGAGTTGCACCTTCCGCTGATCGAATGGACGAAACAGCAAGTCCCTAGCGGTGAACGTACGGCCAAAGCTTTTTATAACGCACGGGGATGGGGCACGCATATTTTAGGTAATGTCTGGGAGTTTACCGCCCCGGGCGAACATCCGTCGTGGGGAGCCACGAATACATCCGCCGCATGGCTATGCGAGCATTTGTACACGCATTATCAGTATACATTAGATAAGGCGTATTTGAGGGATGTTTATCCGACGATGAAAGGGGCTGCCCAATTCTTTGTGGATATGCTGGTGCAAGATCCCCGGACTAAATATCTGGTGACGGCACCTACTACCTCTCCGGAGAACGCTTATAAAATGCCAAACGGAAGTGTCGTGAGTATTTGTGCCGGATCGACGATGGACAATCAGATCTTGCGGGAATTATTTACGAATACCATTGAGGCCGCCGGGATTTTAGGTGTGGATAGCGCGTTCGCTGCTGAGTTGGCGGCGAAACGAGATCGCTTGATGCCTACGACGATCGGTAAAGACGGCCGTATTATGGAATGGCTCGAGCCGTATGAGGAGGTAGAGCCTACCCATCGTCATGTCTCTCATTTATATGGGCTTTATCCCGGGAATGAGATATCGATAGAGCATACGCCGGAGTTGGCAGAGGCGGCTCGTAAATCCTTGGAGGTCCGTGGCGATCAAAGCACGGGCTGGTCTATGGCTTGGAAGATTAATTTCTGGGCCCGTTTACAGGATGGCGATCATGCTTATAAATTGCTGGGTGATTTGTTACGTCCCTGTGTAGATGAGCATACGAAGGAGGTGAAGGGAGGAGGCTCTTATCCTAATTTGTTTTGTGCCCATCCTCCTTTCCAGATTGATGGTAATTTTGGAGGAACAGCCGGTATTGCGGAGATGTTGATACAGAGTCAATCCGGATTGATCGAGTTCTTGCCCGCTTTGCCATCTGCTTGGAAAAACGGAAGCTTTAGTGGTTTAAAAGTCCGGAATGGCGGAGAGGTGTCGGCTAAATGGACGGAAGGTCTGTTGACGGAAGCTCGATTGAAAGCGATCGTTCCCGGTTCTTTCCAGATCAAGCTTCCGGCGAATTCCGCGAACATGAGCCTCAAAAAGAACCAAAAGCCGGTTTCCCTACCTGTAGTCGATGGAAAAGTAACAGTGGACTTGTTACAAGGGGAAGAGTTTGTGTTGCAATTCTAAGTTACCATTCTGAGGGGATGAGACGCGGCATGCTGCGTCTCTACAACAAATGAGAAAAATTTAATATAACGGTAATCTATAAATGAAACCGATCGAAAGGCGTGCGGTGTCGTCCAAAGAGGCATCGAGCGCCTTCGCTCGTTCAGAGAGGTTATATTTTTTACCTATGGCGGTCAAGAAGATATGTAGATTATCATCGGCCATCGGATAGAACTCTAGTCCTCCTTGATACCCCCATGCCGTACGGTATTTTCCTTTCTCGTAAGTATCGTAGGCTTTATAGATCGATGCGCTTTCATACATTCCTTTTGCGAATAGTTGCCATTTGGGATGGAAACGATACTGTATTTCCCCCACCAGCGAAAGATAATCGATGTTTTGCATACGAACCGGTGGTTCCGGTTCCTCCTCTCCGGAGACTTCGGGCTGGGTCAATTCGGTCAATAATCCTAATGGGTCTAATTTTCCTCGTGAATACATGACATCGAAATAAGCATAGACCGGTCCGGCCTCTATACTTTGACCGGTAAAGACGCTATACATATATTTCCCTTGGGCTTGCTCCGCGGCGGATACGGAGTACCGTAAATGAATCAACTCATCCAGAAAGTTACCGTTCCAGTTCAATGTGTAAAACAAGGGAACTCTCGGTTTCTTAAATCCTTCCGGCAGACGTCCATACTCATCTTCCATCGATCCCATACGACTGTTCGTCACCTGTAAGCGGATCTCTTGTGACTCATTCGGCTGATACCCCAGCCCGATTCCCGTAAGGTAGCAAAGGGAGTATTCATTCATATCGCTATACTCATAAATAAGCAAAGGATTCTCGTCGTACTCAAAACCACCGTAGAACACATCTTGTTTTCCGGCGGTTAAGGTAAAACGCTCATTCAGTTTATAGCCAATATACGCATATTCGATCGACTCATTCAAATTCTCCAAGGCTTGTCCCTCATAACCGCCATTCAGCGTTTGGCGATACCAATAGAATAACCGATCGTTCACTTCTCCGGTAACATCAATTTTGACATCCCTGAAACGAAAGGCGGCTTCATCCAGCTTCCCCGAGAAAAAGTCCGCGTTGAATCCTGCGTGCATTTCCAAGTCCAGATTGAAAACCTTGTTGCGTTTCGGAATCTTAGTCGCGTATTCAAAAAGAGATACCGAAGAAGAATCCCGCTCTGGGATCGGAGAATTTGTCTGAGCGTAAGACGTTAACGCGGAACCGATAAATAAGAAGGCCGACAGCCAAGCCACTGTGAGTCGTTTCATTTACTGATGTTAATTATTAAAGTGGCCGCGAAGATACGAATTATTGCTCGGTTTTGCCCATATGCTTCATGACTTTAGCGTCCAGATAGAAAATGAGCTCTTCCGCTATATTCGTACAATGATCTCCGAAACGTTCCATTTTCCGGATAACACCGGCCATATATAACCCTGCCAATGCGCTACCTTTATGCTCCTCTATATATTTGGCGATAATAGCGGTAGAATTATGATTGATCTCATCGATCAAATTATCCTTCAAGAAGATACGGGAAGCGATCTCTGAGCTTTCTTTCTCAAAAGCCTCTTTGGTGAGTGAGATCATGCTTAATAACTCCGACAGCATTTCTTCTACCCGGGTTTCCTTGACCAGTTGCGGGTCAATCGGTTCCCCCTCGGGAAGGTTTCCTGCGAAACGGGCGATGCTTTCTGCGAAATCTCCCAGACGCTCTAGGTTTGTATTAATCTTATACATCGCCAATACGAAACGTAGGTCGATCGCTACCGGTGCGTACAAGGCGATGATATCCTCGCAATCACTGTCGATCTTTAGCTCGAAAGCATTTACCCGGCGTTCCCGGCTGATTACCTTATAAGCGAGTTCCTTATCTCCGGTAAGCATAGCCTCCCCTGCGTTGTATAATTGCTGGTGAACCAATGCCCACATCTCACTGATACTATTTTTTAAAGAATGAATCTCCTGCTCTATAACCTTCATACTCTTCTAATTTTCAATTTTTAATTTTCAATTACCCAAACCGTCCGGTAATGTAATTCTGTGTAGACTCTTTCTCCGGATTGGTGAAAATCTTCCGGGTATTATCATATTCAATCAATTCCCCTAAATAGAAATATCCGGTCTTGTCGCTAACACGAGCCGCTTGTTGCATATTATGGGTAACGATTACGATCGTATAATCATTTTTCAGCTCATGTATCAAATCCTCGATCTTACTGGTTGAAATCGGGTCCAACGCGGAAGTCGGCTCGTCCATCAACAAGATAGAAGGCGAGATCGCCAAGGCACGGGCGATACATAAACGTTGCTGTTGTCCGCCGGAAAGAGCGAATGCCGATTCTTTCAGTTTATCCTTTACCTCGTCCCAAAGGACGACCTGCTTTAAAGTCTTGACCACCGTCTCCTCAATATAATTCTCATCGTTGACACCGTTTACCCGCAGGCCATAAGCGACATTCTCATAAATCGTCTTAGGAAAAGGATTCGGTTTCTGGAAAACCATCCCCACGTTTTTACGTAAGCGATCCACTTTCTCACTTTTCGTATAGATATCTCTTCCATCAATTAGGATCTGACCTTCCATGCGAGTGCCCGGAATCAAATCATTCATGCGGTTGAACAGGCGGAGGAAAGTAGACTTTCCGCAACCGGACGGTCCGATGAAAGCGGTGGACGTATTCGGCTCTATCTCCATGGAAATGTTCTTCAACGCATGGAAATCCCCATAATAAAAGTCTACGTTTTTAGCATCAATCTTTATCATAATTGTCTTATTTTTTTAATTCATTTTTACCTTCTTGGCGAAATAACTACGCAAGGCATTTGCCAAAAGGTTTACTAATAATACGATGACAATCAGTACGAGTGCCGTGCCATAAGCCATTCCCCGGGAAGCCTCGATATCCGTACCGCTTGTAGATATAACATATAAGTGATAGGGTAATGCCATACATTGGTCGAAAATACTTTTCGGTAATTGCGGCAAGAAATAAGCGGCCACCGTAAAAAGGATAGGAGCGGTCTCTCCGGACACACGCCCGATCGAAAGAATCAATCCCGTAATAATATTGGGGAACGCCATCGGTAGCACGACCCTGCGAATGGTCTGCAATTTCGTAGCCCCTAACGCTAGGCTACCGTGGCGGAAAGAATCATCGATACTTTTCAAAGCCTCTTCCGTCGTACGGATGATAAGTGGCAAGGACATCAGCGCCAAGGTAAACGAACCCGCTATAATAGAGTCTCCCCATCCCAAGGTGCTTACGAATAGAGACATACCAAATAACCCGAAAACAACGGATGGGACACCACTTAGATTATTCGTCATGATACGGATGAAGCGGATGAGTTTCCCGTTCGTGGCGTACTCGTTCATATAAATACCACTCATGATGCCGATAGGAAAACTAATCAAGCTACTTCCGATCACTAAATAGAGTGTACCTACGATAGCCGGAAAAATCCCCCCGGAGGTCATGCCCTCTTGGGGTGCTTGTGTCAGGAAATCCCAACTGATCACGCTTGCTCCCTTTAAGATAATGAATCCCAGTATTACGAATAAGATCACTACGACCAAATAACTCAGGAAAGAAAAGAAACCGAAAGCAACCTGTTGAGAGGCCCGTTTCCTCTTGTCTATATTCCCTAAATGTTGAATAGGTGCCATATCTTTAATTAAATTTTACGTTTGGATGAAATATATTCTACGGCGATGCTCAACCCCAAGGTGATGAGGAACAACACGGCTCCCAGCATAAACAAGGCTTGGTAATGTGCTCCACCTGCGGGAGCCTCACCCAATTCCGCCGCTATCGTGGCAGGAATTGTCCGTACCGGTTCGAAGAACGAGGTAGGGATAACGGCGGCGTTTCCGGTTACCATCAATACGGCCATCGTCTCACCGATCGCACGTCCTATACCTAATACGACAGCGGACGTGATACCGGATATGGAGTAGGGGATTATTACTTTATAGATGGTTTGCCATTGCGTGGCTCCCAATGCCAAGCTGGCCTCTTTCATGGCTCGTGGTGTAGTTCGCATGGCATCTTCCGCTACCGTGATGATGGTCGGCAACGCCATGATCGCTAAAACCACGCTTCCGGCGAAAGCGGTCTCGCCTACCGGAAGGTCTAAGGTCTTTTGGATAAGGGGAACGATCACCACCAATCCGAAGAAACCATAAACGACTGAGGGAATACCTGCCAGCAACTCGATAAGCGGTTTTAATAAATTGCGTGTTTTTGTATTGGCGATCTCTGCCATATAGATCGCTACCGCTACTCCGAAGGGGAGGGATAAGGCGATCGCACCTATACTTACCAACAGCGTTCCTAGTAATAGAGGGATCAGCCCAAAGATCGGAGCGGGAGTTGAGGTCGGATACCATTTCGTCCCTCCAAAGAATTCCGAAGGCTTGATCGTGGCTCCCGATATGATTTTTCCCGTAAAGTTTTCCGACTTGTATTGTTCCGGAAAGAATGCGATAATCCCGGGCTCTTTATGGATAAGTTCATTGATTTTCTCGGGAACATATTGAAATTCTTCACCTAGCTCTTCTTCCGTATAATAGTTGGTTAGATCCGAGAACCGGAAGACTAGTATATCTTGATTTTCTCCGTTTAAATCTTCCCAATTGGTGATATTGGCATCGAAGACATCCATGATTTGCTCGGGCGACAAATGTTCGACCGGATTTTCCTGATTCACGGCCAATATATATCCTTCCTCTACCTCCGGGCTGTTAAAAAGACCTGCGGCCTCTTTAAATAAGAAGACAATGATCAACAAGATCGTAAAGCTACTGACGCTTCCACTGATCAAAAATCCTCCTTCCACTAATTTTTCAATAAACTTTCTCACAATCTTTGCCTATTTATTCTGATGCAAAGAAAGGATATCCATATTAAGAAGCTGTTAAGCCTGTTTGAAAGAATTATTACAAACATATTACGAGTTTGTAATATATACAATTGAAATAAAAAAGGCTCCGTTATGCGGAGCCTCAAAATATATTGGAGATTATAGATTTTCTAGCCATTTTTTACCAGGCTTGGTATATAGCCATACGAGGAATCCACCTCCAACAATAGCACTGATCGTGAAAACTAAACTTAGCATATCCATAATAAACCTTATTTAAAAATTTTATTTCCAATCCAGGCGAATATCACTGTTGCTATTCCACCAACGATAGCTCTATATATAAATATTGACTCTTTTAGCTCTGTATCAAAAGTAGCAATACCTCCAATAACCAGACCCGCAAAAGTTAATTTAGCCAAATCATAGAAGAACTTTCCCAGGTTTTCTCTACGGGATTGATCTCTTTCCCTGCTTTCTTTTTTTTCATCCTGTTGTTTCTCCCAGTTTCCCATATAACAAAGATATGAATAGTTTTTAGATAAACAAAAGGCCATCCCGAAATTATTCGGAATGGCCTTGAGATAAGTATGTAATATGTTTGTATTACTTATTATACTTGCTCCAATCCACATTGTGCATATCTCCGCTGGCCGCTAGTTCCTCATGGAAAGCGAAACAGCATTTCAGGTTTTGAGGCGTATGTCCCTTGATACCCATAGCGAGGTACTCTTCCAATAACGGTTTGTAATCCGGGTGAACACAATTGTCGATGATACAACGAGCGCGTTGGATCGGAGATTTACCGCGTAAGTCCGCTACACCATATTCCGTGATGATGATCTTCACGGAGTGCTCGCTATGATCCAAGTGAGATACCATCGGTACGAACGCACTGATCTTTCCATCCTTCGCCGTAGACGGAGTCGTGAAGATCGACAACATAGCCGAACGGGTAAAGTCGCCGGAACCACCGATACCATTCATCATACGAGTACCGGATACGTGTGTAGAGTTGATATTACCGAAGATATCAGCCTCCAAAGCCGTATTGATCGCAACCAAACCTAAACGGCGGGCAACCTCCGGATTGTTTGAGATCTCTTGCGGACGAAGCAAGATCTTATCCTTGAAGAAATCAAGATTAGCGTAGATCTCACGGATCACCTCGTTACTTACGGACAAAGAGCAACCGCTGGCGAATTTAACGCGACCTTGTTTCATCAATTCGATAACCGCATCTTGAATAACCTCAGTATATACATTGAATGCGGGGATAGACTCATTAGCTCCCATGCAGCCCAAGACTGCGTTAGCCACGTTACCTACGCCACTCTGCAATGGAACGAATTCTTTCGGAAGACGGCCGGCCTTGATCTCGCTAACCAAGAAGTCCGCAACGTTTTTACCGATCGCCATCGTAACATCATCCAGCGGAGAGAATTTTCCACCTTCATTCGGCTCATCGGTCCTTACCACACCAACGATCTTAGCCGGGTCTACTTTTACACAATCGTTACCGATCCTGTCAGAAGGAGTGTAGATAGGGATCTCACGGCGTAAAGGAGGATCAGCCGGCTCGTAAATATCATGCATACCGCGGATTTCTTTCGGGTGACGGCAGTTCAACTCAACGATGATACGGTCTGCCATACGACAGATAGTAGGTAAGATACCAACACCTGAAGTCGGAACGATCTCACCATCCTCAGTAACATCGGCAGCCTCTACGATCGCTACATCGATCTTACCCAAGAATCCGTAACGCAAGCTTTGTGCCAATTCAGACAGGTGCAAATCGAAATATTGTGCCTGATGAGCGTTTAATGCGGCACGTAAGTCTTTGTTCGATTGGTACGGTGTACGGAATTTGATGGCGTTAGCGCGAGCCAACTCTCCGTCTAGCTTATCACCGGTAGAAGCACCGGTAAACATACCGATTTGGAAAGGGTTACCTTTAGCGTGTTCTTCCGCTGCCTTCCGGGCGATAGCTCCGGGAACGACTTTCGGGCATCCTGCGGGTGTAAAACCACTGAAACCAACATTGTCATTATGATGCACATAAGATGCGGCTTCTTCAGCTGTAATGAATTTTAATGCCATGATAATTAGTTTTTATGTTTTTAGGTAAATACTTACTGTTCAATATTTCGGGCGCAAACTTACATAAAATTACGCTGAATCGAATATAAGTGTGGCGTAAATTAATACTTCCGGTTTAGAATCTCCGCACAAATGATCGCTTTCTTCAATTCCTCGATGTCTCTGAAGGTATCTTCCGGCATAAGCCCCGGTTCTTCCTCGATAGCACTCATCCTTACGGATGGCCGGGTCGCGATATGATTCGGGATATTCTTCTCGGCGGAAAGGAATGGAGAAGGGGCAGACGATGAGGTTGCGACCTTAGGCTTCTCAACCTTTGGCTTTACCTGCTTTTGTCGGGGAGCGGGCTTAGGTTTTCGCGTTTCCTTTTGCATATCTTCCAGTATCTCCCAGAAGCCTTTTCCTTCCGTAGGCTGGTCATTGGGCACAATTTCCCTGTCGGGTTGTCCTAATATATCGGGACGACTCTTCTTCTTTTTTTTGTCCTTCGAACTGAATAAGCCACTGACCGCGGCGATAATCAGGAAAACAATATATAACCAATCTCCTACGTTATCCATAAACTTTGATTATTTTTGCACCTCCAAATGTAAGAAGAATAATTGAGAAGTGAAAAGATGGGAGTATATAAAACATCAGATAGGTATAAAAGTAAATAAGGGTAACTTCACAGCCACCCTTATTCGATTTAACCAAAACCTTAACTATGAAAAAATTTACGTTTTTCGAATGCAAATATAACAGTGGGATTCGAACTATGCAAGCGTTTGCGTAATTATTTTTAAGAATCTTGCTTATTTAAATTCTATTAACATATAGTATGGTAAATCAAGAAAACGGTGTGGACTTAAAATCCGCTACCCAAAGCGATGAACGAAAGTTGTTTATCGAGACCTACGGCTGTCAGATGAATGTGGCGGACAGCGAAGTTGTAGCTTCTATCATGAAGATGGATGGCTATAGTATGACGGAGAATATCGAGGAGGCGGATGCCATCTTCGTGAATACTTGCTCCGTACGCGACAACGCCGAACAGAAAATCTATGGGCGGCTACAGTATTTCCAGTCTTTAAAGCGGAAAAAGAAGTCATTAATTGTCGGTGTATTGGGATGTATGGCCGAACGAGTGAAGGAAGACCTGATCCATGTGCATCATGCCGACTTGGTGGTAGGACCGGATTCTTATCTGGACTTGCCGAACTTGGTGGGAGCGGTAGAGCACGGAGAGAAAGCGATCAACGTGGAGCTTTCTACCCAAGAGACCTATAAGGATGTTATTCCTTTGAAGTTACCGGGTGTACATATCTCCGGTTTCGTGTCTATTATGCGCGGTTGTAATAATTTCTGTACGTATTGCATCGTACCTTATACAAGAGGACGCGAGCGTAGCCGGGACATCGAGAGTATCTTGAATGAGATACGGGATATGCACGAGAAAGGCTTTAAGGAAGTTACGTTGTTGGGACAAAATGTAAACTCCTATTCTTTCGAGAAAGAAGGTGAGACCATAACCTTCCCGATCTTGTTGGATTGTGTGGCGAAAGAGGTTCCCGATATGCGAATTCGTTTTACGACCTCCCATCCGAAGGACATGAGCGATGATACCTTACGTGTGATTGCTGCGAACGACAATATCTGTAAGTTTATCCATCTGCCTGCCCAATCCGGCAGCAGTCGCATCTTGAAGGTCATGAATCGTAAATATACTCGTGAATGGTATCTGGACCGTATAGCGGCGATCCGTCGTATCGTACCGGATTGCGCTATCTCGACTGATTTATTCTGCGGTTTCCATTCCGAGACCGAGGAGGATTATCAAGAGACTTTATCCTTGATGCGTGAAGTGGGATATGATAGTGCTTTCTTATTTAAATATTCCGAACGTCCGGGTACATATGCCGCTAGCCATTTGGAGGATAATGTACCGGAAGAAGAGAAGGTACGTCGTTTGCAAGGTATGATCGATTTGCAAAATAAGTTGTCCGAGGAAAGTAACTTGCGGGATATAGGCAAGACTTTCGAGGTTCTGATAGAAGGATTCTCGAAACGTTCCCGTGAGCAATTGTTCGGACGAACCAGCCAAAACAAGGTGGTTATCTTTGACAAGAAGAACTATCATGTAGGTCAATTCATAAAAGTCAAGATTCATAAGGCTTCCTCGGCAACCCTGTTCGGGGAACCTGTGGAGGAATAAGAAAAAGAAAACGCCAATACGTTCCATTTCGAGCGATATTGGCGTTTCTCTTATTATCTTCTATCTTTGGAATATCTCCGGGTATTTGTTGATGAAATAAACCGGCGTGCAACTCCATGCGTGGCAATAACTATTGATCGGGAAAAATCCGTAAGGTGATAATTCGTCATTGTTCGGATCATATACCTCCCAGAATGTATCGGCTCCTTTATTCACCATGCCGCCCCAATAACTGGTTAAGAGCGAACGGGCCTCTTGCCGCATTCCACATTTCAACAAGGCTTCCATTACATAATGATAAGCGTACGGACATCCCGGATAGCATGCGTCGGGCATCGATAGGACGGTGGCCATCGCTTTTGCTCCTTCCTTGGCGGTAAGCGTCTCCGATAGGATCATCCACACCTGTGATAGGTAAGACACCTGACGGTTAGGGCCGCTTACGATCACCCCGTTCTTTTGGTCATAGAATGTTTTCCGGGCGGCTTTCTTTATCTGGCCGGCGATACGAGGCCAATCTCTAGCCTCCTTCTCTTTTCCCAGCATTTTAGCTAGCTCATAGCTTTTCTCTAATGAGAATGCCGTAAGTCCCTGCATAGATGCTTGGCGATCATAATTATCTTTCCAGTCGAATACCAACCAATAAATCGGTTTCTTTTGCATATCGTAGATCCAATCGTCCGAGTATTGACGCAAGGCCATCTCTATTTGGCGGACCACTACCGGCCATAAGTCCAAGGCGACCTCCTTGTCTCCGGTCTCTTTCAGGTATTCTAGCAACGCTACGTTATACAGCAGGGAATAGTCCAAGCAATGCGTACCGTTTTGCGGATGAGGGGTCGGTGTCTCCAATACGGTGGCGTGCAGCAGGCCTTCATCATTGGCTAGAGCCGCTAATAAATAGAGGCAACGTTTCGTCAAGTCGTGGTTTTTATACGACCATGCGTTCGCTAGCGCCTCCAGATACAAGTCTCCGATCCATAACCGGCGATCCCGTTTCGGGCCATCCTCATAGACGGTCTGCATACATTCTTTTAATGTAAGCAATCCTACCTCATTGATTTTACGGATCAAGGGATCGGTAGTGGAAGCCAGTGGCAATGGAGCCGTCTTAGCCGATGTCTGCGCACGGAACGTTAGCTTGTCGAAGGCGAAATCGAAACTGGAAGCGCCTAGCAACTCTATCTTGAGATACCGGAAAGACACCCTTCTGGGAATGGAGGCCTCTATGGGTACGGTCATTAACGTCATCACCTCATCTTGTAGCCAAGCCCTTGACAGACCGCCCGGATAAGGGTCGAAAGGCGTGTTCAATTCCGAGGGAACTTCGGCGAACGTGAATTTGATACGTACCGGAGCGTCCGAAACCTGTTGGCTAAGGAGCTTGAGCGAGAAATCCAAATACCCCGTCAGATGCTCACCGAAGTCAACTATAACCGATGGATGTTTCTTCAGGGACTCATTGAATAACAGGTCCGTGCTTCCTTCGTCCCGCATGCGCCAACCTTGGTAGGCTGACGCGTCTTTGATGGAAGTGACCCGTTTTACCGGCTTATGTTCCGTATAGGTTAACACTGGCTTGCAGGCCTCACTCTTTTGAAGCCATGAAGCGCTTTCTTTGAAATAACGACTTTGTGCTGATAGGGTGAATACACCGACACAGCATAGTAAACTTAGCAGGATTTTCATATGTGCTCTTTTCATGATGCGAATATAAGAATAACTTCGTTAATATCCGGGATTTTGTTTAAGCTCGCTGTTCAAGTCGATTTCTCGCAGAGGTATGGGCAACAAGCATTTATCTGGGTTGAACAGATAAGCGTTCGCCACGGGTTGAACACCGTCGGGCCAATAATAAGATTCGGGATTTGCCTTTATCTTTTGTCCATGTCGTGTCATGACTTCCACGGCTCGTCCCGTTCTCAGAAGGTCTGTCCAGCGTTTGTTCTCGAATGCCAGCTCGATCCGTCTCTCTTGGTAGATAGACTCTCTCAACGCATCTACATTCTGGGATTTGACAGGAGCTAATCCCGCCCTTCCCCGGATACTCGCTTGCCCGAAGGTGTTATTCAGATAATGGATAGCCTCGTCCGGCCTATTCTGCTCGTTGATAGCTTCCGCCAGAAAGAGCAATACCTCCGCGTACCTGTAGACCGGCCAGTTGTCATCCGTGTAATAGGGTTTTATATGCTCATGAAAATATTTTTTGATAAAAGGATAGGCGGTTATTCCCGGAGCTGGCTCATAGTCAACTATACTTTTCACGCCGGTAGCGTCGAGGGCATAGCTATCGGTGAGCTTACCTTCCACCATACCGATGGATGCGTCCAACCGTTTGTCTCCCTTTTCGTATGCGTTGATTAGATCGATCGTAGGGGTGTTAAACCCTCCATGGTCTACGTTGGAAGGACAAGGATTAGGGGTTGTTCCCGTGATGGCGGACGGATTCGTCATATAGGGCAAGAATCTGTATATGAAATCACTTTGCTGTCCTAATGAGGCGTCTTGCATGTATTGGATCTCGAAGATAGATTCCTTATGGTTCTTGTTCGAGATGGAATAGATGGAGCCGTAATCCGCTAATAACTCATACTCGCCTGAGGATACCACCTCTTTCAGCGTTTGTTCTGTTTCCGCCCATCGTTTTAGTACCATGTATACGTTTCCCAATAAGGTCTGTGCGGAGCCTTTGGAAGCTCTTCCTACCTCTTGCCTTGATTTTACAGGTAGGAGATCACTGGCTTCCTGTGCGTCTTTTATGATTTGCTCATATACTTCGTCTACGCTCGCACGGGGTTTAAATGCCTCCTCATACACAGTAGAGGGTGTCGTATGCAGAGGTACGCCGCCAAAGTATTGTACTAGGTTGAAATAGCTGAATGCCCGAAGGAACAAAGCTTGTCCTTTGAGGTTGTTTTTTGCTTCCGCGTCAAAATCCGCTTGGTCTATTTCTGAGATAATCCGGTTACATCGTCCGATGATTACGTAGCAGTTATTATACTTCGTACCGACATTACCATTGGTGGATGTCTCAAGGAACTGATCCGGATCTTCTCCGTCCAAGGATGATTTGGCGATATGGATGATATACGTCGTATTATCCGATTTGGCCTCTCCCAGATTCCACTCTTCCGTGTTGTACATGTTCCGTAAAGGTTCGTAAGCTCCATTTACGGCTTGCCTGAAATCCTCCTCGTTCTGGTAGAAGTTCTCGGCTGTGATCTCGCTATACGGCGTAAGATTCAAGAAATCACTACAGGAGGCACAACTACATCCTAAAGCGATGCTTATGGCTATATTGAATATCGTTTTCATATATTTTGTATAATTAGATAGTTAGAAGTTAACATTTAAACCCAGCGTAATGGTCCGTGGAACGGGATAGGTGGTATAATCGAATCCTTGTTGCAAGCTATTCGCCGTTGTTCCCGTATTGCTGATATTCACCTCGGGATTAGCGCCGATGTAGCTAGTGAACGTATATACGTTCTGGAAACTGACGTAAGCTCGTAATCCTTTAATGATATCCCGGTTTCTTAACGGAATTTGGTAGCCTAAGGTGATATTCTTGATTGTCAAGTAGTTTCCGTTATAAAGGAAACGGGAACTGAACCAGTCACGTTCTGGTGCCGTGGTACCCATCTTGGTCGTTCCATAACGGCCGTTACCCGGATTTTCCGGTGATTTCCAGCGATTGTCTACCGCTTTATACACGTTGAACACACCATCCAGATTTCCAGCGAACTGATCTACCATATTGGCTAACTCAAAACCAAAACCGCCGGATACGACAATTGACAAATCGAAATTCTTGTAGGTGAACGAGTTTGTCATGCCTACTATCCATAAAGGGACCGGATTGCCGATGATATCGCGGTCATCCCCTTGGGTAACTTTGCCATCCCCGTTCACATCCTTGAAGCGAATGGTTCCGACATCGGCTTGCGCATGCTTCGGGTATTTGTCGAATTCTTCCTTGTTCTTGTAGACCCCTTCCCATACTAAGCCGTAAAACTGTCCGATCCGTTCCCCTACTTGCGTGATGTTGTTGCCGATGATCGGGGCGTCATCTACACCCAGTTGCAAGCATTTATTGTCATTGTAAGATACGTTCAGGTCGGTAGTCCATTGTAATTTGCCTGTCAGGT
The DNA here is from genome assembly GCF_003434625.1 of Parabacteroides sp. AM17-47. Classification (NCBI taxonomy): domain Bacteria; kingdom Pseudomonadati; phylum Bacteroidota; class Bacteroidia; order Bacteroidales; family Tannerellaceae; genus Parabacteroides; species Parabacteroides sp. AM17-47. Next base: position 3,203 of record NZ_QTLI01000033.1, on the reverse strand, counting down.
TCTTGGAGGATACGCTTAATTCATGTCCCCAGAACTTCAGTTTGCCTGCGTTCGATTGGATATTGTAGAAGCCGGAAGAGATCGGTACCTCTAGCGAGAACAGCAGGGCGTCCGTTCGCTTGCTATAGTAATCGTACATGATGGATAAGCGATTATTGAAGAAACCGACATCCAGACCGACATCGACTTGCTTATTCCTTTCCCAGCCCAGATTCGGGTTTCCCATTCCCGAGATGCTTCTGCCGCTGGCCAAGGCGTTATTGAAGTTGCTGTTCGTGGTAGTGATTGTCGCCAAATGCGTATAGTTACCGATTTGGTCGTTTCCCACGATACCGTAGCTGATACGGGCCTTGAGGAAAGAGATCGTTTTCTCCAATGGTTTCATGAACTCCTCGTCCGAGAGTATCCAGCCCGCCGATACGGATGGAAAATTACCCCAACGATTGTTCTTACCGAAACGGGAGGAACCATCCCTACGCATCGCCGCGCTTAAAAGGTACTTTCCTTTGTAATTATAGTTTATACGGCCGATATAGGATAAAAGGGACCATTCGTTTATGTTTCCATCCGCCGTGATGGTAGGGGCGGCATTGAATGTCGATATTTTATCGTCGGGAAAGTTCGTTCCGGTCACCATCGTATATTCGCTATGATATTTTTGTGCGGATATGCCGAACAGGAGATCAAAGGAATGATCTTTTATCTGCTTGCTGTAGGTGGCGGTATTCTCCCACAGCCAAGTGTAGAATAGATTATTGGATTCCTTCGCCTCGGGAATCTGATAGGGAGCCTTATAGATCTCTCCGGAGGTGGAGGGCTTGAACGAGTTCCATTTATTCTGTGTCAAGTCCGCGTTGATGCTGGTCTTTACTTTTAAATCTTTGACCGGCTCTACCTCCAAGAAGGCGTTCGCGATCAGATGGGTGTTCTGGGTCTTGTTCTTGTTGAGGCGAACCACATTATACCAGTTTGGGTTATCGAACAATCCCGGCCCACTGGCCACAAGCGGAATACTGCCATCCTCATTCTTATAGGGGGCGAGAGGTGTTGTCAACATAGCTCCTTGCAGGATGGAACCTTTATCTTCCGTCCAGTTACCGTCCGATTGCGGGCTATTATTGATGGAGAAGCTAGGCGCTAGGTTCACGCCTACCTTGACGATCTTCGAGAATACGTATTCCGTATTGGCTCGTGCGGAGAACCGTTGGTAATTAGAGTTTGTCAACACTCCGTCTTGGTTGAAATAGCTGGCTACGGTGGATGATTTAAACTTCCCGTCTCCATTGCTGTACGACAAGCTGTAATTCTGGATAGCGGCGGGACGGAATAATACGTCATACCAATCCGTGCCTTTACCCAGCGCTTCGGGATGTTGGTAAGCGGGATCGACCGCCAATCCGTTCTCTTCGGCAATCTCTTTCCTGAACCGTGCGTATTCGGAGGCATCCATCATATCCGGCCTCCCTTTCTCGGGTACGTATTGTATGCCTCCATATACGTCGACGCTTAGTTTTTTCCCCGATTGGGCAGTCTTTGTCTGTATCAATACGACTCCATTGGCAGCCCGGGAACCGTAAAGTGATGTGGCGGAAGCGTCTTTTAGCACACTGATACTTTCTATCTCGTCCGGATTGATCGTGCTGATATCGCCTACGATAGGCATTCCGTCCACTACATAAAGAGGCGTGGTTCCTCCGGACAGTGACGCTTGTCCCCTGATTCGCATGGTCATTCCTTGTCCGGGTTTACCGGATACTTGATTGATTTGGACACCGGCGAACTTGCCTTGCATCTTTTGCGAGATCTGGGCTACGGGCATATCCGCCATCTCTTCCGACTTGATGGATTGCACGGAGCCGGTTACCGCCCGCTTGATCTGTGTTCCGTACCCGACTACTACCACTTCATCGAGCTTCTGCGTGTCTTCCCGCAGCTGTACCTTGATATGATTCTCTCCTGCGCCGACCATAACGTCCTTGCTGTTATAGCCGATAAAAGATACTTGCAGGGTTTCACCATCCGATAATTCGATCGAGAATTTACCATCTAGATCCGTGATTGTCCCATTATTGGTACCTTTCACCACTACGTTCGCCCCGATGATAGACTCTCCGTTAGCGTCGAGCACGACACCTGTCACTTTTCTTGTTCTCTGTTGGGTTACGGAATTATCCTTCCGCTCCGTAGACGGGTTCTCTTGTGATGGGTTTGTAGCGATTGCCAATGCCGGCGATACGCAGAGGAAGAGCAAAGACAATGATCCCATCGCCACATTCCAAGTTCTCATTTTACTTTTCATACTTTTCATTTGTTCATAATTGAATAGATAATGTTAACTACATACGATAAGTCTGATAGATTCAGATTAACTAATACATTATTAGATATACTCCATAGGCTATATGTTATAAAGTTATTAAGTACCGTAGGAACTCAATGGGTAATTTTATGTATAGGATATTAGAGGAGAGTGGTTTAGGATTGATTGCCGATCTGTCATGTCATTTATCTAACAAGAAATGTCATTTTTGTAACCATTTGATTCTTATTACTTCCCATCTTTGCCATATCGAAAGAGAGAGATAGTAAGGATTTAGTTCCTACGGAACTGTGGTTTTTTCTTGCGTATTATTTATAGTACACGTACGTAAATTATGTTTATAGCTTCCCTTTTCATAATAGCGACAGCTTACCTTGATTTTTATTAGCCGTTCTTTTGGGTTCTTAATGCATTGTACTGATATTTTTCTGGAGTGGTACCTTGAGTATGAAATGAAAAAACTAAATCATCTACCATATCTGCCATTATCTATATAAGTATCTAATTATAAGAAATTTGTTGAATGGTGGTAGATAATAAACATCTACCACTATCAGCTTGCATCTACCACTATTTACTGCTTTTCAACCACTAAATGCAGCCGTTCACTATTCGCTAACCACATTACTCGTTCTGCGAGGGTATGCCAACAGGTTGCCTGCTTGGTTATTTGTATACCTTGTGTGCTGATTTAATGTATTGAATAATAGGTATTTATAGTTTTTTAGGCATAAAACAAAAGTTTTCATAGCGGAAAACTTTTGTTTTGTGCTTACGAAACTTTAGTTTTCCCTAGAAGAAACTTTAGTTTTCTCTAGGAGAAACTCTTTGTTCCCCTAAGGGAAATGTCTTTTCCTGATTTATCTAGACACTTTTTTTGTTT
>NZ_QTLI01000032.1:0-38542 GCF_003434625.1 Parabacteroides sp. AM17-47 | reverse complement strand
AGACGCAAGCCTCCGCGGAGATCGTAACGGAAGAATTACGCTTGATCGAACGATTCTTTCTCCCGATCAAACGGATCGTGAAGGAAGGATTTTAAAGTCGCTAGGGTCCATCATGCACCTTGTTTAGAACTATTATAGTTTAATAGCTGTACTGTTAAAACTAAAAACTTATATTTGCATGTTGATAAATAAGAGGGCGGGTGATTGTCCTTCCCTTACAGTGCAATGATTTAGATTATGTTAAAGCAACAGTTACAACAAAAGTTACAGCAAAAGCTATCCCCTCAGCAGATACAGTTGATACGGCTTCTGGAGCTTCCCGCGATCGAGTTGGAAGAACGTGTGAAGCATGAGCTGGAAGATAACCCAGCCTTGGAGGAAGGAAAAGAGCCTGTTGATGATTTTGAACGAACTGAAAGCGAGGAGGGGGGAGAAGAGATCCCTTCTGTTGATACTGAGACCGACCTTTCTTTGGGAGATTATTTAACGGAAGACGATATACCTGATTATAAGCTACGGGAAATGACCGAGCGTGCGGAACGGAAAGAGGATGTCCCCTTCTCCGTAAGCCAATCCTTGAATGAGTTTCTGTTACAGCAGCTCGGGTTAAGGGATTTACCGGATAAGCAAATGAAAATAGCGGAGTATATCATTGGAAATATCGATGATGACGGTTATTTGCGCCGGGACCTTTCGGCGATAGCGGACGATTTGATCTTCCAAGCCGGACAAGAGGTAGATGAGAAGGAGATCGAGTCTATCTTGAATATCATCCAAGATTTTGAGCCTGCCGGGGTAGGTGCCCGTGACTTGAAAGAATGTCTGTTGATCCAGCTGGATAAGAAGGAGAATACTCCGGTTACAAATTTGGCGATTCGTGTTTTGACCGAATATTTCGAGGAGTTCACCCGCAAACATTACGATAAGATCTTACGAGGTCTCGATATCGATGAGGAAACGTTAAAGAAGGTCATTCACGAGATTACTATGTTAAATCCGAAACCCGGAAGTAGTTGGGGTGGTTCTATGGAAGTGGCGATGAGCCAGATCATCCCGGATTTCGTGGTGGAAGCGCATAATGGAGAGCTTATCTTGAGCATGAATAACCGGGGGGTACCGGATATGCGTATCAACCGGGAGTATGCCGAGATGTTTCAGGATTATACGGCGAATAAGGCGAACCAAACCGCTGAGAGGCGGGATGCCGTACAGTTCGTGAAACAAAAGTTGGATTCCGCCCAGTGGTTCATCGACGCTATCAAGCAACGTAATGAGACCTTGCAGCGTACCATGGAGGCGATTATCTATTTACAACGGGACTTTTTCCTGACAGGCGATGAGGCTACCCTCCATCCCATGATCTTGAAAGACGTAGCGGAGCGTGCGGGATATGATATCTCCACTATTTCCCGGGTAAGTAACAGTAAATATGTGCAAACGAATTTCGGTATTTATCCGTTGAAATACTTTTTCTCCGAGTCTATGCAGACCGATACCGGCGAGGAGATCTCGACCCGTGAGGTGAAAAAGATCATGAAAGAACATGTAGATGCCGAAGACAAACGAAAACCGTTGACCGATGAGGAGTTGGCTACGATCCTGAAAGAAAAAGGGTATGTCATCGCCCGGCGTACGGTAGCGAAATACAGGGAGCAACTGGGGATTCCGGTAGCTCGTCTGAGAAAAGAAATATAAAAGCGTATGAAACTATTCTCGAATATAATATCCTTCGTGTTCCATCCGTTGCTTATGGTGACCTATGGGATCGTGTTGGCGTTGATGTTTACATTTCTCGCCATTTACCCGTTACCTGTGAAGCTGCTGATTGCCGGAGGTACCTTTATTTCGACAGCGATAGTTCCCGGGCTTTTCATCTTCTTATTGGTGAAAAATGGCGCGGCCGGCGATATAGAGCTTTCCGACCGGAAGGAGCGGGTGGTTCCTTATCTGATTTTTATCACTTCCATCTTGGTATGTATCTTTTTCCTGTATAAGATGCTGATGCCGTTTTGGTTGTTAGCGATGCTGATCGGGGCTTGCGTAGCCTTGGTAATCGCCTTATGCATCAATTTTGCTTGGAAGATTAGCGCGCATGCCATTGGTATCGGCGGGTTACTGGGCGGTGTTATGGGAGTGGCGCGTATCCATATGATAAATCCCTACTGGGCTTTTATAGTCGTGTTGATCGTGGCTGGTTTATTAGGTACCTCGCGTATCTTTTTAAAAAGGCATACACCAATGCAGGTATATGCGGGGTTTTGTCTGGGATTTATATGTACCTTTGTAGCCTCATTAATGAGTTATATCTATTTATTCATCTAATAAAAACACTAAAATTATGAATTTTCCTGCAGATTTAAAGTACACAAAAGACCATGAGTGGATTCGTGTAGAAGGTGACGTAGCTTATGTTGGTATTACTGATTACGCTCAAGGCGAGCTAGGTGAGATCGTTTATGTAGACATTACGACAGAGGGGGAGACCGTCGCTCAAGAAGAGGTGTTCGGTACGATTGAAGCTGTTAAGACTGTTTCCGATCTTTTCATGCCGGTTAGCGGAGAGGTTTTGGAAGTAAACGCTGAATTGGAAGACGCTCCTGAATTGGTTAATGAAGACGCTTATGGTAAAGGTTGGTTAATCAAGATTTCTCTTACGGACGCTTCTGAGTTGGAGGAACTATTATCCGCTGAAGACTATCAAAAATTAATCGCTAAATAAGAATGACACCTGTTGTAAGTATTATCATGGGTAGTACCTCGGATCTACCCGTTATGGAGAAGGCGGCTAAGTTCTTGGATGAGATGGAGATCCCGTTCGAGATGCATGCTCTATCCGCACACCGTACTCCCGCTGAGGTGGAGGCTTTCGCCAAAGGAGCTAAAGGACGTGGAATCAAGGTTATCATCGCCGCTGCCGGAATGGCCGCTCATCTTTGCGGTGTGATCGCTTCCATGACGACGGTTCCCGTGATCGGCGTGCCTATTAACTCTACGCTGGACGGTATGGATGCCTTGTTGGCTATCGTACAGATGCCTCCGGGAATCCCTGTGGCTACTGTCGGCATCAATGGCGCTTTGAACGCTGGTATCCTTGCGGTGCAGATGCTTGCCGTCGGCGACGAGCAACTTCAGGAGAAGCTATCCGCTTATAAGGAGGATTTGAAGAAGAAAATCGTGAAGGCTAACGAGGAGTTGGCTAAGGTTTCTTTTAAATACAAAACTAATTAATTGAAAGTTGAAAGTTGAGAATTGAAAATTAAGGAGAAAGTCTCTCTTTAGGTTTTCAGTTCTCAACACTCATTCTCAATTTTCAATTCTCAATTTTCAATTAACAATGGCTTACTTTAATTACAACCGCCGTAAATCATCCGTTGCCCAAATCGGTGACACACCCATGGGAGGTGAGAATCCTATCCGTATTCAATCCATGGCTAATGTATCAACGATGGATACGGAGGCGGCGGTAGCTCAAGCGATCCGTATGATCGAGGCGGGAGCTGAGTATGTGCGTTTTACGGCACAGGGGGAACGGGAAGCCCGAAACTTGGGCGAGATTCGTAAACAATTGAATGAACAAGGGTATACGACTCCTTTGGTCGCTGATATCCATTTTAATCCTAGAGCGGCTGATGCCGCCGCCGGTGAGGTGGAAAAGGTACGTATCAATCCGGGAAACTATGTAGATAAGGTAAAGACATTCAGCCATCTTGAATATACGGATGAGGAATATGCCGCCGAGATCGAGAAGATCCGTGAGCGGTTCGTCCCTTTCTTGAATATTTGTAAGGCACATGGCACCGCTATTCGTATCGGTGTGAATCATGGCTCGCTCTCCGATCGTATCATGAGCCGTTATGGTGATACGCCCGAGGGGATGGTAGCGAGTTGTATGGAGTTTCTTCGCATTTGCCGGGAGGAGAATTTCCCGGATGTGGTTATTTCGATTAAGGCTTCCAATACCGTTGTCATGGTAAGGACCGTGCGGTTGTTGGTTCGTACGATGGAGGCCGAGAATATGCATTACCCCTTGCACCTTGGGGTAACGGAGGCGGGTGACGGTGAGGACGGGCGTATCAAGAGCGCTGTCGGAATCGGTACGCTTCTATGTGACGGTATCGGTGATACGATCCGGGTTTCCTTGAGTGAGGACCCCGAGGCGGAAATGCCGGTAGCGCGTAAATTGGTGGATTATATTAGGGAACGGGAAAATCATCGTCCTATCGAGGCTTCGATGGCTCCCGGTTTCGATACGGTGGCGACATGCCGTCGTATAAGCCGTGTGGTGGAGGGTATCGGAGGTACTTTCCCGCCAGTCGTGATCTCCGATCGTAGTAACGGGGATTTTGAGTTTGATCATTTGTCCTTGCCGGACTATATATATATAGGAAAGGAAGATCCGGATAATTTGCCGGATAATTTCCGTTTATTGGTAGACGCTCATTTTTGGAAAGAGCGTCCGAATGCTTTTCCTTGCTTCATCGCCTCGGAAGCGGAGGAGTTAAAGGATTACGATTGTCCGCTTAAGTTTATCCGTCTGACGTATATGGATCTTACGGATCGTATGTTGGAGATCTTGAAAGCGGATAAGACCGTGGTGGTTTTATTAAGTACACATCATCGGAATGGGGTTGGCTCGCAACGTGCGGCTATGCATAAATTGCTGATGGCGGGTTGTGACGTGCCGGTTGTCTTGCATCGTGATTTCCGGGAGACGGATGTGGAGTTGTTGCAACTGAAATCCGCCGCCGATTTCGGTACGCTTTTGCTGGATGGTTTTGGGGATGGCTTGATGCTGCACAATGAGGGATGCGAGGCGGTTGTCTCGGATCGCTGTATGTTCGGGATCTTGCAGGCTACAAGAACCCGTATCAGTAAGACGGAATATATCTCTTGTCCGAGTTGCGGACGTACCTTGTACGACCTGCAAACAACGATCGCCCGTATCAAGGAGGCTACTTCCCATTTAAAAGGCTTGAAGATCGGTATCATGGGCTGTATCGTAAACGGCCCCGGCGAGATGGCCGATGCCGACTATGGTTATGTGGGTGCCGGACGTGGACAAATCAGCCTGTATAAAGGTAAGGAATGTGTCCTCAAGAATATCCCCGAGGAAGACGCTGTAGAACGTTTAGTTCAGTTAATAAAAGAGAACGGGGATTGGGTTAATTAGTTAATTCATTACCTTTGTGGAGATCAAGGATTAGAACCTATTAAGAAGTATGACAGTAAATGAATTGAAATATGTATATATAGAGGAAACCATGAGTGCCTTAGGTAATGAGGAGCTTATGGAAGCGATTCTTGATGCTGTAAGAAAAGTAAAAGTAAAGTTTCAAGAAAGACAAGAGGTTTCTGATAGTTTGTTTGGAGATGTACCGGCATTACCTCATTCGATCGCTCAATTGAAAGAAAGTCTAGGGAGGGCTGAAGAGGATCGTGTCGCTGGACGTTTTACCCCGAGCGAGAAAGTCTTTCAAGAGCTAAGAAATGAATATCCGTTCTTATGCAAGTAGTTTGGCTTGATGAGGCTAAGGTGTTGTTTAAGGAAGCGATATCGTTTGGTTTTCTTGCTTTTGGGGAAAAGGCCGTGATTCGTTTTGTGGACGAAGTGCAGAGAACAAATGAGCGGCTGTCTGTTTTCCCTCGTTTAGGTAAGATTGAACCTGCTTTGAGAGGGCTTAAACGAGAGTATCGCAGTTTGGTTGTTCATAAGAATTATAAGGTTATTTATTATATAGATGATGATATGGTCTTTATCGCTTCGTTTTGGAGCACTCGGTGTAATCCGAATAGTCTCCGTTCGGGAATAAAGAAAATAAGATAATATATGAAAGTAAGAATTATCAATAAATCGCATCACCCGCTGCCGGGTTATGCGACTCCTTTATCTGCCGGGATGGATATCCGGGCGAATTTGTCGGAATCGGTTGTGTTGAAACCGTTGGAACGTAAATTAATCCCGACCGGACTTTATATCTCGCTGCCGGAAGGCTATGAGGCCCAGATGCGTCCTCGTAGCGGGCTGGCTTTAAAGCATGGGATAACCCTGCTGAATACGCCGGGTACGATCGATGCCGATTATCGGGGGGAGATCGGTATCATTCTCGTGAATCTATCTTCCGAGCCTTTTACGGTGAATGATGGTGAGCGTATCTGCCAAATGGTTATAGCCGCTCATAGCCATGTGGATTGGGAGCCCGTGGAGACGTTGGATGATACCGAGCGGGGAGCTGGGGGATTCGGTCATACCGGAAAAGAATAAGAATAATAAGGTTAACAAGAATAATAGGATGTTTAAGCAACTGATATATCTCATCTCTTTCCTCTCGTTGGTCGCTGTGCTCCCGGCTGGTGCTACAGAAACGGAGAAGGATCAACGTAAATTCGATTACTTCTTTTATGAGGGCTTGAACTTGAAGAACGCCGGGAAATTCGACGCCGCTTATGATGCCTTCAACCATTGTTTGGCGATTGACTCTACGGCGGCTCCGGTCTTGTATGAGCTTTCTTCTTTTTATGTGCAGCTGAACCGTCCGGAGAAAGCGGTCGAGATGTTGAAAAGAGCCGTAGCCAACAGCAAGGATAATTTCACGTATAAAATGGCATTGGCGTCTATCACCCGGAATCTGGGTATGTATGGCGAAGCCGCCGAGGAGTACGAGGAATTGGTTCGTGATTATCCGGAGAAGGAGGAGCTGAATTATTATCTGGCCGATGCCTTGACGCAAGCCGGCGAGATCGGGAAGGCGATCGAGGCTTATGACGCCTTGGAGTCGGTTATGGGTATGAACGAGGCGATCTCCATGCAGAAATACAAACTGTACGTCCAGTTGGAGAAACCGGAAGAGGCTTTCAAGGAGATCGAGAAGCTAGCGGCTAAATATCCTATGGAGGCCCGTTACCAGATCGTATTGGGCGATCTTCATTTGGAAAACGGGGAGATGGACAAGGCTTTGGCTTGCTATCAAAAAGCGAATGAGATTGATCCGACCGACCCTTATTATATCGTCTCTATGGCCAATTACTACGAGGCGAAAGGGGATAAGGAGGCCGCCGAGCAACAAATCCGTAGCGCTTTGGTAAACGAGAAGCTGGACGTGGAGACGAAAGTGAACATCCTTTCCCGGTATATCTTGAAACTGCAACAAACGAAGCAGGGAACCGAGAACGCGAACCATTTATTCCAAACTCTTTTGGAGCAACATCCGGAGGATATTGACTTAAAGCTGATGTATGGCGGTCTCTTGATGGCCCAAGGAAAGACAGAGGAGGCGAAATTCCAGTTCCAGTTGGTAACCGAGATGGAACCGAGTAACGCCGGGGCTTGGCAGCAATTGCTGAATCTGGCTTTGAAAGGGGAGGATATCCCGGAGGTCATCCGTATCTGTACGGCTTGTATGGAGCTTTTCCCCGAGTCGCCGGAATATTACTTCTATCTGGGTATCGCTTACTACCAACAACAGAAATATCAAGAAGCCTTGAATACCTATTATGCGGGCTTGAATATCATTCCGAAGGAGAACCTGCCGCTGAAATCGGATTTCTACGGCCAGATCGGTGATATTTATTACCAGATGGGGCAATTGGATCAAGCGTATAAAGCGTACGATGAGGCATTGAAGTACAATGACAAGAACGTGGTCGTACTGAACAACTACAGTTACTTCCTTTCCTTGGAGAAGAAAGACTTGAAGAAGGCGGAGCGTATGAGCGCCCAATGTATCAAGCTGGAACCGGACAACGCCACGTATCTGGATACCTACGCTTGGATCTTCTTCGTACAAGGGAACTATACCTTGGCGAAAATCTATATCGAGAGCGCTTTGGAGAAAGATAAGACAAAGAGCGCCGAACTCGTGGATCATTATGGGGACATCCTTTTCATGAACGGTGATAAGGAGAAAGCGGTGGAGCAATGGAAAAAGGCGAAAGAGATGGGGAAGGATTCCGAGATCTTGAACCGTAAGATCGCCGAGCAACAATATATAGAAGACGAGAACGCGAAATGAAAAGAGACTATTTCTTGACCTTCCTGTTATGTGGAGGTCTTTTACTTTCGATGTTGACAGGCTGTAAATCGTCCAAGAAAGTCGGGACGGTGGAATCCGCTAGCGTGAAGGCTCATAATGAGTTCTTCCAGTCGGTGGAGGATCAATCCTTCCAGTTCCGTACCTTGACGGCTCGGCTGAACGTGGATCTGGATATCCCCGGTAAGCAAATGAGCTCTCGGGTGGATATGAAGATGGTCAAGGATAGCGCTTTCCAACTGTCGGTACAGCCATTTCTCGGGATCGAGATCTTCCGTATCGAGTTGAGCCGGGATACGATCAAGGTGGTAGACCGCATGAATAAACGTTATATGATCGAGAATTATTCCAATTTGCAAGGACAGACTCCGATCGAGTTCAACTTCTACAATTTGCAGGCTCTTTTCACGAATCATCTGTTTATCCCGGGGGAGCAAGGTGTTTCCCGTAAGCATTATAATCGGTTTAAGCTGAATCAAGAAGGTCCGGTAGCCGAGATCAAGACAAAGGATGCCATGGGGCTATTCTATACCTTTAAGGCGGACGGCGAGGAGAAACTTCTCTCTACCTATGTAGCGGACCCTTCCGATCGTTATGCCTTGCAATGGCTGTACGAGGATTTTCGCTTGGTGGATCGGCAGCCGTTCCCGATGTTGATGGATGTGCAGGTGTTGAAGAACGGGAATCCCGAGGGTGGGGTGAAGATCCATTACTCCCGTATCCAACTGGACGAGCCGCTCAAGTTGGATTTCTCAGTTCCTTCTAAATATAAGCGTATTACCTTTGCGCAAGTATTGAAAACGATTACGAATCTGAATCAATAATCTATCATGAGGTACGTCTGGATCGTTCTATTGGCATTGTCTTTATCTACCGTGGTTTACGGTCAGAAATCCGCTGCTGTCCGTCAGTTGGAGCAGCAGCGCAAGGAGGCGTTGGCCGATATCGAGGAGACGAATAAATTATTACAAGAGACGGCCCAGACTGCTAAAACTTCCCTGAACCGTTTGAATCTACTTTCCAAACAAATTCTTTCGCGTAAGAAAGTCATCAGTTTATTGAATCAAGAGCTGGATGAGATCGAGAAAGATATCTTGAATATCCAAGGCCAGTTGCGCACCTTAAAACGGGAACTGGGCGATAAGCAGACGAATTACGGTAAATCGATGCGAGGGCTTTATAAACGCCATAGCTCGCAAGATAAATTGTTGTTTATCCTATCCGCCGAGAGTTTCTCTCAATCCATGCGGCGTATGCGGTATTTACGGGAATATGCGGATTGGCAGAAGCGGCAAGCGAATGACATCGTTGAAAAGCAGGCCGAGATCAGCCGCAAGCAAGCTGAGATGGAGAAGACCCGTGCCGAGAAGCGTACCCTTTTAGGAACTCGTCAAGAAGAGAGTAAGAAGCTAGAAAGTGAGGAAGCTTCTCAGAAAGAGGAAGTCCAGCTATTGAATAAGAGACAAAAGGATTTGAAGGCGGATCTCCAAAAGAAGCGTCGTCAAGCCGAGGCTTTAAACCGACAGATAGAGAAGCAGATCGCCGAGGAGATCGCCCGTGCCGAGGCCGAGGCGAAAGCCGCCCGTGAACGTGCGGAACGTGAGCGTCGTGCCCGTGAACAAGCTGCCGCTAAGGGTAAACCCGTACCGGAAAGTAAAAAAGAGCCGATCCGTGAGGAACGTGTGGCGGATACGAAAGGGGGCTATGCGATGACAAAGGCGGAGAAGCAATTGTCCGATAACTTCGCCAATAACCGGGGACGTTTGCCGTATCCGGTGGCCGGAAGACATACGATCGTCGCTACATTCGGCGAGCAACAGCATCAGGAGTTGAAATATGTTCGTACCAGTAATAGTGGTATCGATATCCAGACCTCACCCGGGGCGGATGCCCGTGCGGTATTCAATGGGGAGGTAACGCGTGTGTTCGTGGTGCCGGGGTATAATAATTCCGTAATCGTTCGTCATGGTAACTACTTGACGGTTTATAGCAATTTGAGTCAGGTATATGTAAAAGCGGGCGACCGGGTCTCTACCCGTCAAGCGATCGGAAGGATCTATTCGGATCCGGAGGACGGTAATTCCACGATCCTCCATTTCCAATTGTGGAAGGAAAAGACGAAGCTGAATCCGCAGCCTTGGTTGGAATAAAAGCGGTTGTGATATGTTAAAACTATGATGGGCATTATAAGGCTGTTACGATGCCTGTTGTAAGGATGCTAGAATGCCCATTGTAACAACCTTATAATGCCTATTGTAATTTTCTCGTTTAACGCTCGTTCAATACGTTGTATAACCCATTCAGATCGTCGGCACCTACCAAGTCTACGCCTTCCTTGATGAAGAAGCGTTTGAACTGCTCGGTATCCGGGGCGCCCCACCAACGGAATAGTTTTCCCTCATCGTGGACTTTCCGGATGATCTCACGCATCTTCTGTAGTTGGTCGGCGGGCATCTCGCCTTCACCTTTCCAAGTGAAGAAATCGGAGTAATTATCGCTTATGACCGGAGCGAGGGAAGCAGGGATGCCCTGTCCCAGATCCTTTATTTGTCCGTCGAGGAAGGTGAAGCGGCTGTTCTCTTTCGGCAGGCTGTTCTTCGGACGGTCGCCGGAAAGGAAGAAGAGGACGGCACCTTCTTTATATTCGCCGTTATCGACGGAACAGAAATATTCCTTGTAAGGTTCCATCTGTTTCTTTAATAGCTTGTACATCTCTTCGCCTTGTGCCTTGCAATCCACCATCAGGTAGAAAGGACGATCGCTATCGGGATAGACCTTACCTCCATTCGCTTGTATGCGGGCCACGAGCGGCTTGAGGTATAGGTTCTCGAAGGTAATGGCCGGATTGGGTTCCGGGCGGTCATGGGAAACGTATAGCTCGCCATCGATCAGCCACAGATCGGCCTCCACGCAGTTGAAGCGGAAGGACAAGGCGTCCAGCAGAGGTCTCTCCCGCCAGTAATCATTGTGCGAGAAGGCGTTGTAATGAATTGCGGAGGAGGCTTTCTGAATCGTCTGCTCCGTGATTGTCTCCGCCACTTGAACTGTGTCCGATCCCTTCGGGGAGGAGCAAGCCGTACAGAGGGCGAGGGAGGTGATAAATAAGGATAGAATCTGTTTCATATACTAATTGTTTTTTGAGTCTAGTTGTAGAGACGGGGCACGCACCGTCTCTACAACTGGATGTTTGATGGATTTACTGTTTTATATGGTTTGCGTGCCGGGTTTTACGTTAGCCGTCTTCTGTTTGTCGCCCCAAAGGACGGTTAGTTCCAAGGGGACGTCGCTGGTAATTTCTACCTGCGGCTCTTGGGTAGCGGAAGAACGGGCCTTGACTTTGATCGCTACCAGACCGTCGAGGCCGAAAGGATAACGGTCGATACCATAAGCCTCCGTCAAGTTCACGTCTACGGTCAATTTCTTCTCGTACACATTGGAGCGGATGCCGAAGATTTGCTCGATCAAGCCGGAGATCGGTGCCAGTCCGCCCCAGCCCACGAAATTCGGGCGAGCCATGAAGCCCGGCTCCTCATGTTCCGGAGCGTAGTATTCCCAGAACGTACCGGTATTCTTATACACCTTTAGGACGTTATCATAATGGTTGCGTGCGATCTCGTAAGCCAATTTACGATAGCCTTGTTGCAATAGGCCGGTAATCACCATATAATTCGCTCCCGGCCATACGCCACCCTGCCAGTAGCGGCCGTTATCCTTGTATTTAGGATGGTTGGCGGCAAGGGAAGGGATGCGGTGCAGGCGGTTGAATGTCTCCTTGTTATCCAGCTCGGCCACGAAAGCATCCATGCGTTCCTTGGACAGGACATCGGTCAATAAGGCCCAGTACGCATAGATTCCCTTGGTGGAGGAAAGGCTTCCGTCGGCGTATTGATCGAAAAGGAAATGTTCCTTCTCGTCCCATAGGTTCTCGTTGATATACTTCTTTAGCATCTTCTGCTCGTCCTCGAACTCCTCGATCTCCTGCCAACGCTCCAGATAGAAACCCATCTCAAGCAGATGCCCGGCGGTGAAGTATTGTTGCAAGCAAACGTCCAGCCAGATCATATGGCCGTGGCTGTATATCGGGTTGTATTTCGGTTCCACCCGGGGCATGTTGTCCATGCCGGTACCCCAACCGCTGGTCCAATACGTACCGTTGCGCCACGTATGGTTTAGCTTCAACCATTTATAATAAGCGCAAAGGGCGGGGAATATCTTGTGTAGGCGGTCTATATCGCCGAACTGCTTATAATAGACGATCTCGCTCCAAGGGAGGATATTCGGTCCGGTGCTGGTCGGATCGTAACGCTCGAAACAGTCTGCTCCGTCCGCCTTAATCTCCCGGCAGATGAAACCGTCTGGGTGTTGTTTGGCGTAAAAATTATCTAACGTACGTTGGAAGGGGAAGAAGCGGGTACCGAAACGGGCGAACATCATCATGAAGGCGGAGTCCCACATGAAGATATTGCCGTTGTAGGCGACATCGAGGTAGCTGCATACGAAACCGGAATCCGGTTCCGGGGCCTTGATGTTGCCGATGCCGATTTGCCAAGCCTTCCAGTACATCTCGATTTCCTTCTCGTGTCCGCTCCAAGTCGGGTCCGGGAGGATTTGCTTGGCCTCCTCGAAGGTTCCGGGCGTGATGGTCTCCGGTTTCGCTGTCCGGAACTCGTTCTCGGTCACGAAGGGTTCCTTCAGGTAGGTGTTCTTGTAAGGAAGATTGTACTTGGGGCGTTTCTCTTCCATTTTCTCTTGCGCTAAAAGGTTCCCGGCGGGAACGGAGGCCGCGCCTGCCGCGAGAAGGGATTGCTTTAAGAAGTTTCGTCTTGTTGTCATTCTTTATGATATTTATTGAGGGAGAGAGGGAGAAGGTGCGCCTCAGTCGGTGAACACGGTCCTCCCGGTCGGGTACCGTAGTACTGCTAGTCAAGTACTGCTGTCCTGCTAGTCAAGTACCGCTGTCCTCTCAGCCAAAGTACTGCGGTACTTGGGCAGGGGTACTGCGGTACCCGACCGGGAGGATTGCGGTACTTGACTAGCGGGATAGCGGCCTGTTATACTCTCCATCGGATGAATACTGTTTGATTATAGATTCAGGAGCTTTTTGATCTTCCAGAAGATATCCGTATTCTCGAAGATACCCGTGAAGTTCTCGGCACCCGGGCCGAAAGCATAAACGGGAACCATCACGCCGCTATGCCCTCCGGTGGAGAATTTACAAACGATACGGCCCTCGTTCAGATCCCCGTCCACCAAGGTAAGGCCACCGGTCTCGTGATCGGCGGTTACGACAACCAATGTCTCACCGTCTTGGGCGGCCCATTCGAAGATACGTCCGATCGTACGGTCGAAATCATGTGTCTCTTGCATCAACAGGTCGATATCGTTGAAATGTCCGTAATCATCCAATTGGGAGCCCTCTACCATCAGGAAGAAACCTTCCGGGTTTTGTCCCAGCAGATCGATCGCTTTCATCGAGGCACGAGCCAAGAGATCGCCTCGCTCGGCGGGAAGCGGGGTGTCTACGGTATCGGTAACGCAGAATACCTTGCCTTTTTGAATCTTCGCCAGTTCCTCCCAGCTACGGGGAGTCTGGTAACCTTTCTCCCTTAATTCCTTGAACAAATCACGTCCGTCTGCACGGTTCTCGAATAGCTTGGAGCCGCCGCCGAATACGTAATCGACGCCACAGTTCACGTAATCCGCTACGATCTCGGCCTCGGCGTCGCGATCCGTATTGTGGCAGCAGAAGTCGGCGGGCGTAGCGTCCCATAGGCGACAGGTAACGGCGATGCCGCTTGACAGGCCTTTCTTATTCGCCAAGGTAGCCAAAGATTCCAAGGGCTTGCCTTCCGGGTCTACGCCTACCATATGGTAGTTCGTTTTATGGCCGGTGGCCAGTGCGGTACCTCCGGCTCCGGAGTCGGTGATGAGGCGGTTGGCGCAATAGGTTTTCGAGAGGCCGGTGTATTGGGAGTTGTCTAGCCAGAGCTTGCCCCGGTTGGCGGTCCAAGCGGAATACATGTGCATAAGGCTCATGCCGTCGCCGATCATGAGGATCACGTTCTTTATTTTCTTTCCGGTAGGGGGGACTAGTTTCTTGACCTCGTAAGGTTTCTCTAGTACATACGTTTGTTCTTTGTCTCGGCGACTTTGTGCCGCGGCCTCCGGAACGATCATGCCGGATAGCAGGATGGCTAAGGCGGATAGCACGGATAGAGTTGTTCTTCTCATATGATTCAGTATTTAATATTATCAATTTATATAAAGGTTCTCTGTTGGGATTGTGTCTAGTGTGGACATGCTTGGCGTACGCCAGCTCCAGCCTAGGTACTCACCCTCGTAATCCTCGAAATAATGCAAGGCGAAGGGGTGGTAGCCTTTTTGTAAGGGGATGCGTCCCGTTGCGTCGATGGCGGCGTGGGAGGCATCATTGTCCACTACCTTTTCTTTGCCGATATAGAGGACGCTACCGTCATCCGAGCGGGTACTGAACTCATAGACTCCATCTTCCGGGGCGTATATATATCCGGTGAAGATATAACCGAAATGATCCGGCAATTTAGCGTTCAGGATAGAAGGCTCAGGTATTGTTCCGGTCTCGACCACCTTCGCCTTTTGCAGATCGGCTACCCATTGGAACTCTCCTTCGTAATAAGTATAAGCTACCCCATGCTTCGTAGGCTGTATGGATAACGCGGGGCGTAATACGGCTTTTGTCGCTTGGATCGAGTACGTACGGCTGGGTACGAATCCCTTTTTATATCCTTTGGCCTTGATAATCGTGGTCTCTTTTAAGACGAATGGCTCGCTGTATACCGGAGCGTTCTCATCCGGTTCCGATCCGTCAAGCGTGTAATGGATAACCGCCTCGGGTGTCGTGGATTTTAGTTCCGCCGTAATCTCTCCTTCAAACAAATCCAGATCATTCGCTATGTAAGGGATAGAGACGGTAGGTTGCTCCGTATAGGAATAGGGAGCGTACTCGGGAGCGGTTCCCCAACGCTTGTCCGGTGTCGCCGAGAGCGTAAAGTCCAGCGTCCCCCCTTGCATCAACTGGTCGTAGGTGATGTAGCAATGCGATATCTCCTCGCCGTTTAAGGTAACCTTCGTGATATACTTGTTCTTATCCGGCTGGTTGGCGGTAATGACCAATGTCTTGCCATTGCCCAGCTTCATGTTCGCCTTATCGAACAACGGGGTCGTTAGGATAAACTGGTTGCTACCCGGACATACGGAGTAGAAGCCGAGGCTGCTCAAGATATACCAAGCGGACATCTGGCCGCAATCCTCATTGCCGATGATGCCTTCCGGCGTGGGCTGGTACATCTCGTCCAGCAAGCGACGGGTCCATTCCTGTGTCTTCCAGGGCTGGCCCACATAGCTATATAGGTAAGCCATGTGGTGGCTAGGCTCGTTGCCATGCGCATATTGACCGACCAATCCGGTAACGTCTACCAGATCGCCGACTACCTCGGAGGTAACCATAAATAAGCTATCCAGATCAGCGATGAACGCCTCCCGGCCTCCGAACAACTGGGTCAATCCATATACGTCATGCGGGGTAAAGAAACGATATTGCCAGGCCGTAGCCTCCGTATAGGAACGTCCGATGGCGAATGGATCGAAAGGTGTCTCCCAATTCCCATCCTGCCGTTTGCCCCGGAAGAACCGGGTACTACCGTCGAATACGTTGATAAAATTCTGGGAGCGCTTGATGAAGGTCTCATAATCATCCATATGTCCTAAAGCTTTCGCCATTTGTGCGATACACCAATCATCGTAGGCAAATTCCAATAGGCAGGAAACCGATTCTTTCTTGATATTCGTCGGGATGAAGCCTTCCTTTATATAATAATCCGCTCCTTTCTTATTCTTCTCAGCGGAGATCTTCATCGCTTCGAGAGCGTGTTCTGCGTCATATCCGCGAATACCTTTTAAATAAGCGTCCGCTATAATCAATGTGGAGTGATAACCGATCATGGTCCCGGTCTCGCCCGCCGATAAGGGCCATAACGGAAGCTCGCCGCTGGCGTCGTACATATCCAAGAGAGACTGTACCATATCATTCACCAAGGTAGTATCCAACAGAGTCATCATCGGATGCCAGGCCCGGAAGGTGTCCCAAGTGGAGAAGGTGGAGAATTGGCGGCGACCTGCCGGGATCGTCGCTACGCTCATGTCGTGACGGCGGTATTGTCCGTTCACGTCGCTCGCTATATTCGGAATGATCTTGCTATGGTATAGCGCCGTGTAGAAATTCGTGCGCTCGGCTTCGGTGCCTCCTTCTACCGTGATAACGTCCAGCTCTTTTTCCCAATCGGAGCGTGTCGCTTGATGGATGGCATCGAAATCAAAGCCATAGGAATCCGTCTCTTGCTCAAGGTTCAGACGGGCGTTCTCCTCATTTACGATCGATACCCCGACTTTGCAGACGATGGGCTTTCCGGTAGTCGTATCGAAGGTAAGTACGGCTTGCCGTTCGGAAGGCTGTTCCATGGAAGAGAAGGGTTGCGAGAACTGCGCTACAAAGAAGACATATTGATTGTCTACCCAGCCCCGGGTACGCCGCATACCGGTAAGCTCGTTATCCCCGGTTCGCTTCACCCAGCCCTCGTACATATATTCGTTATCCAATAAATGGTCCATATCGACCACCAACGTAGCCTCTGTCTCTTTTTTATAGGTATATCGGTGTATCCCGACATGCGGGGTCGTGGTAAGTTCCGCTAATACACCTGCCTCCTTGAGATTCACCGAGTAGTAGCCCGGGGAAGCCTTCTCGTCCGAGTGCGAGAACGCTAGAGGTGTCTGGAGAGACGGGCGGAATAGGATATCGCCTAGGTCGATACATCCCGTACCGCTTAAATGGGTATGGGAAAAACCCATTAAGGTAGAATCGCTGTAATGATAACCGGAACAAGCGTCCCAATTCCCTTTCCGGGTGTCCGGGCTTAGTTGGACCGCTCCGTAAGGAGCCGTGGCCCCGGGATACGTGTGTCCGTGAAATCCCGTGCCGATAAACGGATCCACGGAATCGATGGGGGATTGTGGAGCTTGGCTACAGGCCGTGAATAAGGCTATTATTCCTGTACACAAGCAAGAAGAAAGCGTTTGAATTAATCTCATGGTATATTTTTTGTTTAATATATAGTATACAATAGGCAAAGGTAAGCTACCTATTTGAGATATGCGTTTTTACCCGGTAGAAAATAACATGGGCTGTTTCATTTTCTGAGACAGCCCGTAATGAATCTTATTCGTACCTTGATCGGTTTAAAGGAGTCGGTTAATATCCCTCGTTCTGCTTCAATTGACCATTCGATTTAGTAATCTCTTCACTTGGATACGGGAATACCATCATATGCGCTTGATAGGCGTTTTTGTTGGTGTAATCTTCGTAACCAATAATCGTGAATGCGGATTCCGGATTCGCCCGGTCTTCATATCTGCGGATACGTGGATGTGCGTTCAACTCTTTATCGGCCAATGTCTTTATGTCGGTATTGGAAGAACGGTTCCAACGCTTTAAGTCGAATAGATGATCTGTAAACTCAAAAGCCAATTCACAACGGCGTTCGTGATATAGATCCTTCATCGTGGCGGTGCCGGCAAGCGGTGTCAAGTTGGAGCGTAGGCGGATACGGTTGATGTCTGCGGTTGCTTTATCGGCTTGACCTGTCATTAAATATGCCTCGGCACGGAACAATAACATTTCTGCGAAACGGATGATCGGGAAATTGACACGGACCGTAGGCCAGTCTCCGTTAGCACTCACGGCTCCTTCACCTACAGGGTCTGAGTATTTGAACGCGTCCATGTATTTATTGATCATGAAACCAGCTTCAAGGTCGGAGGTAGACCAGAACTTGCGTGTCTCGCCGAAGAACGGGAACTCTTGGTTGTATTCCAAGATTGAGCGTACTAAACGGTCATTACCTTTACCATCTTTCGCCATTTCTTCGTAGATGTCGTAAGAGGGCTTCATCTGCCCCCAACCATTATATTTGCCCCATCCTTTGTTCTCAAGGATAATGCCCGGGAATTCGGTACCGCCCGGTAGTGCGCCGCCGATACTCGGAATAGTCCAGAGATATTCGGCGTTCCAATAATCTTTCAAGTCAGACGAGAATAGTTCCGCGAATGTAGGAGCTAGATCTCGATTGTAGTTGTTCTCCAATTGATTGACCATCTCGATGACGTTGTTCCATTGGGTAGCATCCCAAGTAGCCCAGTAAGCATAAGTTTTCGCTTTGAACGCCACGGCAGCAGCCTGATGTGCCCGGCCCCGGTTGTCGGCGTCATAGGATTCGAAGTTTGGAAGGTAGGCGATTGCCTTGTCCATATCTTCGATGATCAGTTTATAATTGTCCATAACGGTAGCTTGCTGAGGCGGTATGGAGTTGTCGTAATCGTCGGGGAAGTCCTCGTAACGTACGAAAGGCACTCCTTGTTTATCCGTACCGTACCGATAAGCGATCAGATAATGTGCCCAGCCGCGACTGAAGTAAGCTTCGCCCAAGCTGCGTTTCTCGACGGCGGTCAGCGTCGTTCCCTTTTCTTTCTTCACTAATTCTTGGATGATCCAATTCGCACGGGACATAGTAGAATACATACGGCTGAATACATCTCTTAGAGGAGATTCATCACCGGTATAGGCTAAGGTCGCCAAAGAGTTATAACCGCGTGTACGTCCCCAAACAATGTCGCATGCGGCTCCCTGTTCCCAGAATAACTCACGGCCGTAACAACCCTCTTGATGGAATCTTTCATATAATCCGTCAATGGCATCAATGGCCTGTTGATCATTCAAGAAATAGGAGGTTGTAGTTGCGTTTCCTTCCGGCTGAACGTCGAGGAAGTCGCTACAAGAACTACAAACCAATGCGGATAATGCTAATACTGTAATATATCTTTTCATTTTGATCCTTTGTTAATATGAATATCTTTTAAAACACCCGATTAGTATGTCAATTTGACTCCGACAGAGAATATGCGTGAAACCGGATACTTCAAGGCATCCCAACCGCCGGTTTCCGGGTCCATTCCTGAATAGTTCGTGATCGTGAAGAGGTTCTCACCGCTAAGGTAAACCGACATCATGCTGTTGCGTTCTTGCAGGTGAGCGCATTTCCGGATAACATCACTCAAGTCATAGGATACGGTGAAGTTCTTCAAACGTAAGTAAGAAGCATTCTCCAGATACCAATCAGACGGTGTGCTAAAGTTGCTATTCGGGTCGTTTTTCGATAAGCGTGGAATATTCGACCCTGTATTCGACGGACTCCAAGCGTTCATGATCTCTTTTGAGCGGTTGAAGTTTCCTTCTACATCGCTTAAGGCCATATATTTACCTACATATAAAGCTTGTGCTCCACCTACGCCTTGGAACATAGCGCTTACGGAAAGCTTCTTCCAAGTGAATCCTCCGGAGAATGAGAATGTAGTTTTAGGTGTAGCGCTACCGCAGTATTGACGGTCTTCATCATTGATGACTCCATCACCATTGGCATCGACGAATTTCAAATCGCCGGCTACAGCGTCCGGTTGGATTCGTTTTCCGTCTTTGTTTACATAAGCGGCTGCATCCGCATCGCTTTGAAAAATGCCGTCAGTCTTGATCAGATAGAAAGAGGCCAGCGGTTCTCCTTCGGCTGTTTGATACATATATGGAAGGTTACGATAACTTCCATCGAAATATGCATCATTTTTGGTGATACCTGTCCAAACGCCCGGGGTTCCGTCTGCGTTCTTTACCCCAATATCAGAAACCCAGTTCTTTAGATAAGAGAAGTTTCCGGAAACGAAGTACGACCAATCTTTATTTACTTGTTGGTTCCAATTGATTTGTGCCTCGAAACCTCGGTTGCGGACTTCACCTTGATTGACTAACATGGCATCGATACCGATCGTTCCCGGCCAGTTCATCGTTTGCGACTGGATCAAGTTGAACGTGCGTTTGTCGAAATAGTCGAATGCCATGCTCAAGCGATTGTCGAACATGTTCACATCTAGGCCTAAGTCCCATTGCTCGGAAGTTTCCCATGTTAAGTTGGGATTTAATGCGGTAGAGTTATAGACGAAGTTTCCCCAAATCTTGTTCGATTCTACGCCGTACTGTGCCTGCTCCGACCAATAATTCTTACCTAATAAAGCTGATTTGTAATTGTAACCGATAGATCCTAGATTACCGACACGTCCCCAAGAAGCACGGATCTTCAATAAATTCAGTGTCTCGCTTTTCGGGAAGAAAGATTCATTAGAGATTTTCCATCCGGCTGTTACGGCAGGGAAGTCGCCATAGTTATTATCTTTAGGTAGACGGCCTGCGTAATCACGACGCCAAGAGGCTGTAACGAAGTAACGATCGTTGAAGGAATAAGCCAGACGGGCGATCAAGGATACGTTTGCGTCAGGACCGGTCAAATAATCGGTAGCGGAAACGGAATTCGCATAGGATAGATATTGTAAATAATCGGATTCGTCAGATAAATCTTTTCCATTAACCTCTAGCCCTCGCTTGCTGTAATGATCGGCCGTAGTGGATAGTAAGACACCCACGGTGTGCATGTCATTAAACGTATTGTCGTAAGTCAATGTGTTTTCCGTTTTCCATGCGTCTGCACGGTAAGTCGTTTCATCCAGATTATTTGTCAAGGAGGGTTTTCCCACCTCGTCACGGATCGGACTGAAGTTCTTATATAGATTATTCTTCAGGTTGTAAGTGAAACGGCTCGTGAACTTTAAGCCGGTAACGATATTCGCTAGTTCCAGACTGGTCGTACTCCAGATGTCGCTGGTTCGGTCATAGCGGTTTTCCGCTTCCAGCAAGCGAACCGGATTGACAGCGTCTCCGTGGATATCTGCGAAATTGGAGCCATATTTGGCGATGTAATCCGGGTCTTCGGTCGTTGTTCCACCGTAAGTACCATCCAGCGGATTGTAAACCGTAGCGCTGGCAGGCATATACATAGCCGCCGCGACAACTCCCGTATAACCACTGTCGGTATCTTTTGAACGGCTTTCGTTGTTCTTCCAAACCACGTCTTCGGTGATGGTCACCCATTTATTCAATTTGAATTTACCGTTGTAACGAAGTGAAAGGTTCTTGTTGAAAGTATTGATCAATACACCTTCATCGTTATCGTAAGCAAATGAAACACGGTTGGAGGCATTCTCGGAACCAACATTCAAGGCTACGTTATGGCGTTGGTAGAAAGCGGTGCGGAAGATCTCGTCCATCCAGTTGGTACGTGTGGTACCTACCCATGGGTTCTTGGTCAAATCCCAACCGGTCGGCAATGTAAGCCCCGCGTTTGCGTAAGACAGTTTTCGCATCTCGAGTTGCTCTTCCGCATTTAACGGCTCGATTACGTTGCTAGCTTTACGAACACCGAAAGTCGCGTCATAGCTCAACGAGGTCTTGCCCTCTTTCGCCTTCTTGGTGGTTACCAAGATAACACCGCCGGCTCCGGATTGCGCTCCATAGATAGCGGCAGAGGCAGCATCTTTTAAGACGACAATCGTCTCGATATCATTCATAGAGGCGATGGGTGCGCCGGGAACACCGTCAACAACCCATAATACGTTATCGCCATTCTGTGAGCCCTGTCCACGAATCACGATCGAGGGTGTAGCCGTCGGGTCTCCACCGTTCGCTTGTACGGTAACACCCGCTAACTGCCCTTGCAACATACTTTCGGTAGAGGTAACCGGACGGGCCACCAAGTCTTCCGTGTTGTTCAGCACGCCCACGGAAGCGGAGAGATCTTGTTTGCGTTGCCCCGCTCCATAACCGAGTACGACTACCTCATCCAATTTCTGCGTATCTTCTTCTAGGATGATGTTGAAGGTCGTTTTCCCGTTTATCGGGATACTTTGCGTCATATAACCGATATAACTGATCTCTAAGGTAGCGTTTTCCGGAACTTCCAGTAGGAAATCTCCATCGAGCCCGGTGATTACTCCGTTTGTCGTCCCTTTTACGATCACGTTCGCGCCAATTACAGGAATCCCCGCCTGGTCTTTGACGATACCGGAAATCTGTTTCGTACTTTGTTGGTAGATGCTGGGACTCGGAAGTTCTAAGCCCGATGATTGCCCGAAGACGGGAGAAGCTTGAGCGGTTTGGGTACCTGCCACTATGCCACATAAAGACATCCCTACGCATAGATGCTTGACAGGGATGAAATCATAAAGCCGTTGTTTCATGTTTGCGTATTTTAGTGTTTATCTAAATCTGCCGCAAAAGTAGGCGTAATATGTGCGAGTATAGTGGAAGGTCTTATGAAGTGTTTGTGAATAAAATGTTGCAAAGCTGTTGCAGCCTTACTGCAACGCACGTGCAGTGTTACTGCGACAGGCGTGCAGTAACATTGCAATGTGGGTTGCAGTAATCAGAAATCAAAGTATCGTTTAGCGTTGTTGTAACTGATGTCCTCCACCATCTGTCCAATGAAGGAAAACTCGGAGGCGGGCAATAAGCCTTTCTCTATCTCATTGCCTAGCATATTACAAAGGATCCGGCGGAAATACTCATGACGGGGATATGACAGGAAGCTACGGGAATCTGTCAGCATACCGACGAAACGGCTTAAAAGCCCGAGGCTGGAAAGCGCATTTAATTGATCTTCCATACCTTTGATCTGATCGAGGAACCACCAAGCCGCTCCATATTGCATCTTCCCGGGTACACTGCCGTCGTTGAAATTGTAGGCATTGGCTACCATCAACTCGGTGTCGCGGGGGTTCAGGTTGTAAACGATCGTTTTCGCTAACAGCCCTTCTTGATCTAAACGGCTGAAAAAGCGGTTCATGGATACGGAGATCGGCTGATCGTCGATAGCGTCGAAACCCGTGTCCGGTCCTAATAACTTGAACATCCGTTTGTTATTATTTCGGTTAGCGCCGATATGGAATTGTTGTACCCATCCACTCCGGGCATCCATCGCCGCCAATTCGTATAGCAATGCCGAACGGTATTTGCGAACTTCCTGCTCCGTGAGCGATTTGCCCATACGAGCCTTGAGGAAGATCACCTCAATCTCCTGCTCGGTATAAGGTTCGGCATAGAATGTATCCAACCCGTGGTCCGATAACCGGCACCCTTGGGCGGCGAAGAAATCATGTCGTTTTTGTAAAGCCTCCAATAAATGCTTGTAGGTGAGGATGGTCTTATCGGCAGCCTCCTCCAGCTTGGACAAATAGTCATTAAGCGCCTTGAAATTATCGATAGTGAGTACCTTGTCCGGTCGCCATGCCGGATATACACGAGTGTGGCATCCGTTTGAACGTATTTTTTGATGGTATTCCAAGGAATCTATAGGATCGTCGGTCGTACAAACGATCTCTACGTTCATCCGTTTCATGATGGCTTGCGCACGATACTCGGGGGTACGTAGTTTATCCGTACAAGTTGTGTAGATTTCCTTGGCGGAAGCCGGATTCAAGACTTTATGGATTCCGAATATACGGCTAAGCTCCAGATGCGTCCAATGATAAAGCGGATTTCGCATCGTGTAAGGCATCGTCTCGGCCCATTTAAGGAATTTCTCGTAAGGAGATTTATCTCCGGTGATATATTCCTCGGGAATACCGTTCGCTCTCATCGCCCGCCATTTGTAATGGTCTCCGCCCAGCCATATCTCCGTAAGATCCTCGAATTGGTGATTCTCCGCTATTTGCCGGGGATCCAGATGGCAATGGTAATCAATGATGGGCATCTTCGCCGCATGCTCGTGATATAACTCACGGGCCGTGTCGGTCTGGAGCAAGAAATCTTGATCTAAAAAGCTTTTCATACTTGGCGATACTTTTGAATGATAGATAAGGCGTTGCGGCATAAATCGGTAATGGATTGCCAATCGTTTCCCGCTATCGCTTCTTTGGGGAAGAGTTTGGACCCCATTCCTACGCAGGTCACGCCGGCCTTGAACCAAGCGGATAGATTCTCCTCTGTCGGCTCCACGGCACCGGTCGCCATGATTAGGGTCCATGGCATGGGCGCCTTTATGTTCTTGACAAATGAGGGACCTCCTACATTTCCGGCGGGGAATATCTTGCAAAGGTCGCAACCTGTTTCTTGGGCAAAGCCGATCTCGGATACGGAACCGCAGCCGGGCGTATAAGGGATGAGGCGACGGTTACATATCTTCGCTATCTCCGGGTTAAACAGCGGACCGACTACGAAGTTTGCCCCTAGCTGTATGAATAAGGCGGCTGTGGCCGGGTCTACGATAGAACCTACGCCCAATACTAATTCCGGACATTCCTTGGCGGCGTATTTTACCAGCTCGCCAAATACCTCGTGGGCGAAATCTCCCCGGTTAGTAAACTCGAAGGCTCTGACGCCTCCCTCGTAACAGGCTTTTACAACTTGTTTTGCGATCTCTACCTCTTTATTATAATAGACGGGCACCATTCCGGTTTGGATGATAGCCTGTAATGTTTGTATTTTATTGAATCGAGCCATATTGGGAATTAAAAATTGAAAGTTGAGAATTGAAAATTAGCGGGAGACACGGCCGGAGGTGTCGCCGGACATGAGTTTTTCTACTTCCTCTACGGTTACTTGATTGAAGTCTCCGTAGATCGTGTGTTTCAGGCAGGAAGCCGCTACCGCAAAGTCCAAGGCTTTCTGGTCGTCACCGGGGTAGGAGAGCAAACCGTAAATAAGGCCTCCCATAAAAGAATCGCCTCCACCTACACGATCTACGATATGGGTGATGTCATACCGGCGGGATTCGTACAACCGGTTGTCGGCGTATAGCACTCCGCCCCATGTGTTATGATTGGCATTGATGGAGCCTCTTAGCGTGATGATAACTTTCCGGGCACGTGGGAAGCGAGCCATTAATTGGGTACATACCGACTGGAAAGAAGCGGCGTGTACCTCGCCTTCCGTGGCGGCAGCGTCGAAACCTTCGGGCTTGATACCGAAGACTTTCTCGGCATCTTCCTCGTTTCCTAGGATGATATCGCATCCGGCTACTAGTTCCGGCATGACCTCATGGGCTGTCTTACCGTATTTCCAGAGATTTTTCCGGTAGTTGAGGTCGCAGGATACCGTGATGCCCAATCGGTTTGCCGCCTGTATCGCTTCCAAGCATACGTTGGCGGCACCTTCGGATATGGCTGGCGTGATACCTGTCCAGTGAAACCAAGAGGCATCTTTGAATACCTCGTCCCAATCGATCATCCCCGGTTGGATCTCGGCGATGGAAGAATGAGCCCGGTCATATACCACCTTGCTGGCACGAGCGACCGCTCCGGTCTCCAGAAAATAAATGCCTAACCGTTCCCCTCCGTAAATGATCTTGGATGTTCCGATACCCTGTTTGCGTAATTCCATAACGCAGGCACGGGCGATGTCATTTTTGGGTAAACGGGTTACAAACTCAGTCTCTATGCCATAGTTGGCGAGTGAGGCGGCGACATTCGCTTCCCCTCCGCCAAAAGTAGCGTTGAACTGATTGGCTTGGCAAAAGCGTAAATAGTCCGGAGTAGCCAGCCTAAGCATGATCTCTCCGAAAGTTATGACTTTCTTACTCATGGTGGTATAGTATTATGTTTTTCGCAAATGTAAGGGTTTATTTCGAATAATGTATAGCGTGTGTGCGAAAACATAGGCTTTTTTATTCCACCACCCACCGCTCAATGTTTCGTGTCTCGGAAGAAAAGTTTACACCGATCTTGAAAACCTTGCGTCCATCGTTGGCGAAAGGCAGGGCGTATCGTTTCTCGTCGATTTGCCGCAGGGCATCTTCCGCAGAGCCATTCAACTTAAACTCCATGATGTATATGTAACGATCGGTCTGTACGACGAGGTCGATACGACCGTTTGAGGTGTGGTATTCCACCTTGGCGTAAAGCCCGATCAGTCGGAAGACAATGAAAAGTACATTTTGGTAATGCAACTCCGTGTCTCGTTCCGGCTTTTGGCCAGCGATCACCTCGTAAGGGGTGTCGGCGAAGAAGCTTTGCAAGCGACGGAAGAAAGCGTCGTAATCACCATTCTCCACCTCCCGGACAAAACGCCCGATTTCGAAAGGAGTCTTTGGGGCGCTAACACTGGTGTAGAAAGGAAGCAGGTATTTGACAAAGCCTTCTTCTACCTCTAAATTGGGAAATCCTAGTTTATAGATACCAAAGCGAGAATCATAATCCTTGATCGTAAGGTAGCCGCTTTGGTAAATGACAGGGACAGGATTGCTAGAGGTTGAGTCGATACTATTCAGCACATCGGCATCGGTTTCGGTATTTGCCAGCTCATAGAGGTCGTAATGGGTGTGCTTGAGTAACTCTACTAAATAAGAAGGTGTTCCGGTCTCGAACCAATAATCCTCAGGCCGCATATATTTAAAGGTATTCAGCAGGCTGAAAGGGTTATAGATACCCGGTACGTTGGCTACGAAATGATAGCCGTCGTAACGCTTTTTCAGCAAGGAGCGTGTTTCATCATAGGTCAGTTCGAGGGAGGAGGCCAGTTTATGGATATCTCCGTCGAAATAAGTTAGTAACTCTGCTTCCGTAATCCCGCAAATCGCGGCGTATGGCTCTCGCATAGATATATCGTCCAAGTTATTTAGGTCGCTGAATACGCTCACTTTCCCGAACTTCGTGACACCAGTTAGAAATGCCAGCCGGATATATCCGTCCATGGTTTTCAATACACCGTAGAACGCCTTTAATATCGCACGATATGCCTCTTGAAGCTCTGCGTTCTCTAGGGCTTGGAGTAAAGGCTTGTTGTACTCGTCTACCAGCACGACAACTCTTCGTCCTGTTTTCTCATAAGCTCGGCGTATCACACCGGTGAAACGATCGGAAGGTGTGGTCTCCCTGTCATCCTTCCCCCACCGGTCTTCCCAAAGATTCAAGAAACGCCGTAGTATGCTTTCCAAGGCGCCTGCGTCTGAGTATTTCTCGGCATTCAAATCCAGATGCAGGATGGGATACTCCATCCACTCTTTCTCCAGATTCGCGATCGCCAATCCTTCGAATAGCTCTTTCTTCCCTTGGAAATAGGCTTCCAGAGTAGAGAGTAACAGGCTTTTCCCGAAACGTCGGGGACGGCTGAGGAAGTAGTAACTTCCGGTATTCGCCAATTGATAAACCAAAGCGGTCTTGTCGACGTAGAGATAGCCGTCCTTACGAATCTTCTCGAAGTTCTGTATACCGATGGGATAAATAGTCTGGTTCATAGTACCAAGTATTTAATGTGACCTATTGACAAAGATACGATAAGTTTCTTGATTTAGGATATAGAGTCCGGAAAAACAAAAAAGCCGCTAGTCCCAATATGGATGCGGCTTTTTTTGCTCCTCAATGAAACAATCTCACGATTCCCCCCTTGCAAAGACTTGTTAACCTTAGATCTAAAATACTATGAAAAAAACTCGATGCAAATATAAGGGGTTTTATAATATGCGTCAATAGTATTTGTAACATTTTATTGTAAAAATATCGCAAATAGGTTTCAATTTGATATATATCAAGCTTGTTATTCTAGAATTCCGTACTTTTTAGGAATATTATTCATAATTTCGAATAATTCGTTAACAGTCTCCGCACGTAGCATGGCGATCCGTGTTTGCTTGAAATCGGTAATACCTTTGAAGAGCGGAGTAGCTGCCAGATGACGGCGAATATGTAAGATTCCCCTACGCTCGTCCAATCGTTCCACGCTTTGCTCCACTTGTTTTTTTAGGATATCCAGATACCAAGAGAAAGGCTCTTGCGGCAATAATTCCCCGGTCGTAAGATAGTGTTTTACCTCCCGGAAGATCCAAGGGCGGCCTATGCTAGCCCTACCGATCATTACGGCGTCTACGCCATAGTCCTCGAAACGCTGCTTGCATATCTCGGCGGAAGTCACGTCGCCATTCCCGATGATAGGGATTTGCATGCGAGGGTTATTTTTTACGGCACCGATCAAGGTCCAATCCGCCTCGCCCGTGTACATTTGCGCCCGTGTACGTCCGTGGATGGAGAGGGCGGCGATACCGCAATCCTGTAGTTGCTCGGCCAGATCCACGATAACACGGTTGTCGGCATCCCATCCTAAACGGGTTTTCACGGTGACGGGGATGTTCACGGCTTTCACTACTTCTTTCGTGATTTCCAGCATCAACGGGATATTGCGTAGCATACCGGCCCCGGCTCCCTTGCCTGCTACTTTCTTTACGGGGCAACCAAAGTTTATGTCTAAAATATCCGGACGAGCTTCCTCGCAAATACGTGCGGCCTCTACCATCGAGGCTACGTCCTTACCGTAAATCTGGATAGCGACCGGACGCTCATCATCGGAGACATTTAGTTTTTGCTGTGTTTTGTTCACACTGCGGATCAACGCGTCGCTCGATACGAACTCCGTATATACCATGTCCGCCCCGAAGCTTTTGCACATCAAACGAAACGAGATATCCGTCACGTCCTCCATAGGCGCCAAGAATACCGGACGCTCCCCTAAATCTATTGAACCAATCTTCATACCTTCTGTTTGCTAACTAAATAGAGATTACAAAAGTACTTCTTTTTGGGGAATAATTTTTACATCTCGTAAGATGATCGGTGGATGGAACAGGCGTTTTTAATAATCCGGATCATT
Source organism: Parabacteroides sp. AM17-47 (assembly GCF_003434625.1). Taxonomy (NCBI): domain Bacteria; kingdom Pseudomonadati; phylum Bacteroidota; class Bacteroidia; order Bacteroidales; family Tannerellaceae; genus Parabacteroides; species Parabacteroides sp. AM17-47. The sequence goes on along the minus strand of NZ_QTLI01000032.1, from coordinate 9,910 downwards.
TATGATATATTGATAGAGCTCGGATTGCCCCGCTTTATTTAGGATCTTGTGCTTCTCCAACTGGAACTATTCTTTCATGATGGGATGGAGGGTTTGTGCTTATAAGAAATCTTCTCAAATATTATTCGTACCTTTGCTACCGTAATATTAAAATATATAACCTTGAAAGAGAAGGATTTTGAAATAATGGCGCCTGTCGGTTCCTATGAATCGTTGATGGCTGCTATACAAGGAGGGGCCGACTCCATTTATTTCGGTATCGAGGGATTGAATATGCGTTCTCGCTCGTCGAATAATTTCACGACGGAGGATTTGCGTAAGATCGTCGCTATTTGCGGGGAACATGGTATCAAGAGTTATCTCACGGTTAATACGGTTATTTATGGTGAGGATCTTCCGTTGATGAGGGAGATCATAGACGCCGCTAAGGATGCGGGTGTTTCCGCCATTATCGCCGCCGATGTGGCCGCTATGAATTACGCGAATAGTATCGGGCAAGAGGTGCACTTATCCACGCAGTTGAATATCTCGAACGTGGAGGCGTTGAAGTTTTACGCCCGCTTCGCCGATGTGGTCGTATTGGCTCGCGAATTGAACTTAAAGCAGGTGCATGAGATTTATCAGGAGATCGTGAAGCAGCAGATCAAAGGCCCGAAAGGGGAATTGATCCGCATAGAGATGTTCGCTCACGGGGCTTTGTGCATGGCCGTGTCCGGTAAATGCTATTTGAGTTTGCATGAGATGAACGCTTCCGCCAACCGGGGGGCTTGCATGCAAATTTGTCGTCGTGCCTATACGGTGCATGACAAGGATAGCCAGATCGAGCTGGATGTGGAGAATCAGTATATCATGTCGCCGAAAGACTTGAAGACGATTCATTTCATGAATAAGATGATGGATGCCGGCGTACGTGTGTTCAAGCTGGAGGGGCGTGCCCGCGGGCCGGAGTATGTGCGTCTCGTGACCGAATGTTATAAAGAGGCGGTCAAGGCCTATTGCGAAGGTACCTTCGATGAGGAGAAGGTAGCGGTTTGGGACGAGCGTCTGCGCAGGGTCTTTAATCGCGGTTTCTGGGATGGCTACTATCTGGGACAACGATTGGGTGAATGGAGCAGTAAATATGGCTCTGGTGCTACCCGTAAGAAAGTGTACGTGGCACGGGGTATCAAATACTTCAGCGGAATCGGTGTCGCCGAGTTTGAGATGGAGTCCGGTTCCTTGAGAGTAGGCGATGAGATCTTGGTAACAGGTCCCACGACCGGAGCCGTTATGCAGACCGTCGATGAGATCCGGGTAGACCTGAAACCGGTGGAGGAGACCGTGAAAGGGGAACGCTTCTCGATAAAGATGTCCGAGAAGATCCGCCCGTCCGATCGTCTTTATAAAATGGAGAAAGTACAAATCGAAAAAGAACTACGATAATGAAGGAATATATTTTTAAACTGACAGACAAGGTTCGCGATTATGAGTGCGATTTGCAAGGCGTGGTGAATAACTCCAATTACCAACATTATATGGAGCATACCCGGCATGAGTTTCTGGAGTCGTTGGGTGAGAACTTCGGCGCCATGCATGAGAAGGGCATCGATGCTTTTGTGGCCCGTGTGGATATCCAGTTCAAGAACTCCTTGCGGAGCGGCGATCGGTATACTTCTTGCCTGAATGTATATAAGAAAGGGGTGAAACTGGTGTTCGAGCAAGATATTTACCGGGAATCCGATGGGGCGCTGGCTACTAAAGGAGTCGTGGAATCCGTTGTCGTAGAGAATGGCAAATTAACCAGAGGAGAATATTTCGATGAGATGCTAAAGCGAATAGAATCAAAACAAGCATAAATGACAGACAAACAGATTTACCAAATTGGCCTTACTATGATTAATGGGGTGGGAGATATCCTAGCCCGCCATCTTCTGGAAGCGTTGGGAGATGCGGAGGCCGTGTTTACGGAAAAGCGCCAGTCGCTAGAGAAGATATCGGGTATCGGCGATTCGATTATCGCCGAGATTAAGCGGGCGGATGTGCTTTTACGGGCAGAGAAAGAATTGGCTTTTGCCCAAAAGAACGGTATCTCTATCTATTTCTTGAAAGATATGAATTATCCGGAACGTCTGCGGGAATGCCCGGACGCTCCGGTTTTATTTTATTTCAAGGGGAACGCGGATTTAAACGCCGCCCATATCATCAGCGTTGTGGGTACTCGTAGGGCCTCCGCTTATGGGCAGGAAGTGACCGAGCGTTTATTGCGGGATTTGTCCGTGATTTTCCCGGATCTATTGGTCGTTAGCGGACTCGCATATGGCATCGATATTTGCGCTCATCGGAATGCGTTGAAGAACCAATTGCCCACGGTGGGCGTATTGGCGCATGGTTTGGATCGTATCTATCCTCCCGTGCATCGCTCTACGGCGGTCGAGATGTTGGAGAGGGGAGGTTTATTGACCGACTTCCCTAGCGGGACGAATCCGGATCGGCAGAACTTTATCCGGCGAAACCGGATCGTAGCCGGTCTGGCGGATGCCACGATCGTTATTGAATCGGCGGAGAAAGGAGGCTCTTTGATCACGGCGGATATCGCTTTCTCGTATGGCCGGGATGTCTATGCCTTTCCGGGCCGGGTAACGGATATCAACTCTAAAGGATGTAATGGCTTAATCCGGCAGAATAAAGGAGGCTTGATCACTTGCGCTGACGATTTAATCATGGCGATGCGTTGGGATGTCGCTCAAAAGACAGACGCGTTACCGGTCCAAACCCAATTATTATTTCCTGAGAACGAGGAGAGTGAACGGATCTTGTCGTTCTTGGAAATGCGAAAGGAATCTCATATCAATGAATTGTCCGTAGCCTTGAATCTTCCGGTACATCAATTATCTTCTCTGCTCTTTGAGTTGGAATTGGATGGAAAGATAAAATCGATGCCGGGAAGCATCTATAAACGAATGAAACCCCTATAAATAATTAAAGCCTGTCTCACGACAAGCCCTAACCAAACTTTGTTAACCTTAAATCTAATACTATTATGAAAAAACCACAATGCAAAGATAAGCTTGTAAAGCCCCTTTGTCAAGGGTTTTGAGTATAACTTGTGTTAAACAACATGTCTGCCCGGTATAAAAAATGTTTTTGAATTTGAAACTATACAGAATAGGCATAAAATCTTCTAAAATTAACAGTTTGGATGTTGTTTGTAATCCTTGATCTTCACAGTGCTTGTATATATGGAGGAGGTTTATCCATACTAAAAAATCCTTGTAAGCGAACTTACAAGGATTTCTGGATTTGTGCGGCTGAAGGGACTCGAACCCCCACGCCGTGAAGCATCAGATCCTAAGTCTGACGTGGCTACCAATTACACCACAGCCGCATTGGAATCGTGTGCAAAGGTAATGCTTTTTTATAAACTTGCAAATATTTGCGTTGTTTTTTTAGCGAAACCTTATTTCTTCTCGGTCTCGGACAAGAGGTGGGTGATCGCCGCCTCGATAATCGTATCTTTACCTTTCTCGATATCTTCTTGGGTCATAGAAACCTTATATGTAGGATCGATACCGAATTCCGTATGCTGTTTGTTTACATCTAGCATGGGAGACGCGGAGAAACGGACACCCCAGCCGTTGGGCAACTCGGAGTTAAAGGGGAAGCCACTACCGCCTCCGGTGCGATCTCCCATCGTCGTTACATAAGGCATCATGCGTACTTTCTGCACAAAATCGTTGGCGGCGCTGTAGCAATGACGATTCGTTAAGACCACAACAGGGCGTAACCAGCGGATACGCTCGGAAGGTGAGAGATAAAGGGGATAAGGTTCGGAAAAGTCATCGTGCCCTTTACCCGTCTTATGTTGGATATAGCCGGTCAGTATCTTTTCCTCCAAGAAACGGGAAGCGATGCGATCGGCGTTTGATAACATGCCACCGCCATTATCCCGGATATCGAAGATCAAACCTTTGCAATCCTTGAATTGATAGAATATGTGATCCAAACCGCTTTCGCCGGCCGAACTGGAAAAGCTACCGTAGTAAATATACCCGATCTGCCCGTCACTCAATGTCGTGTATTTAAGTCCTCCGGCGATCGAGTAGTTCCTTCCGAGATAATTCTCTTGTATGTCCGAGTCGAAATTATCCGGATAATCGAGATACCAATCCCAATAGCGGGACATATTGAAGGTGGATATCAAATTGGTATGCCCGTCTTTCAGCTCGTTTAGCATATCGCCTAATACGTCAAATAGGACGTATTGGTTCATCGTATCGCTTATCTGCGTCTTATAACGGTCGTGAATCTCGTTCCAATCAATGTCCTTGTATTCGAAGAAGCAGTAATTCTCATCCAATATTTTCCAAAGCGCCTCAAAGTTCTCCTGTGGGGAGGCCACGTATTCGTCCGATTTCTCACATCCGGTAAACAGGAATCCGAGAGATATACATATATATATAAGGTATCGTTTCATTTGATTTCCTTTTAATAATAAGCGCTTCTGAACCGCTGGGTATTCTTTAGGCGTTTTCCTCCGAAAGAGATGAATTCTTTCACGAGGCCGATCATAAAAGAGTGAGAGATTATATGAGACTGTATCCCATTGATATCCGTACGGTAAGAGCTGTTTAGGTAACCTGCCCGTATCGTAAAATTACAAACCGGGAAATCGACCGTGAAAAAGTTCTTCATGGCGAATTTATTATGGAAGGAATTGAATTGCACCACTCCCGAAGCATTCCCTAGGTTGAAGATCTCGTAATACGATTGCCCGTAATGGGGGGAGAATAAAACACCGGCGAAGGGGATCGTGAACTGGTAGCGCAGCGTCATAGGATATTCCTTGACGCGTAACTTATAGATCGCCATGGCGGAGATGTTCAAATCGATATCCGCTTTCGCCGAGGCCGGGTTATTTCCGTTGCGGGTATTGTATATAAAACCACCCATGCCATGCACGGCACCACCCGCCAGAAGCTTTAAATCCGGCAATACCGTGGGCAAATGATAATGGTAACCCAACGTATAATCGATAAAGCCCGCGAAATCCGTAGCGGTAGAGGCAGCATTATCCGTGCTAGCCAGATCGACGCTTATGGTTTGCTGTCTGGATACCCGATAGTTTGCCAGCCGGACCCTCTTCATCCGTTCATTCATTACCCGTAATCCGGGGCCTGTATATTTCTTATCTTCCATGCTGGGAGATAAATAGGTGTCCATTAGGTTGTAGCTGCCTATACCGACCATGGTCCCGCTGTTGATAGACCAAGGGATCTCGTCTCCATCGGACTGGGCCTTGGCCGATGACGCGAGAAACAGCAGGAACAAACCAATCAAACAGGTGATAGCTTTCATAGGTTATTCGTCAAACAATTTCATCTGTCCCGTGATTTCATCGATAATATCCGTGGTACTCTGCCCGTCGTCAGTGTCGTTTCCCTCCTCATTGCCTTCGGTATCGTCTGATTCCGATGCGTTTTCGGAAGGGACGAAACGATTCGGTTCCAGCTCATTGATTGTCTCGACCTCAAATGTAGAGATTCGTTTACCTTTGGCTTTGAAGCCTTTCACCGCGATAAATTCGTCGGCATCGAGGACGAGAGCCTCCCGGAAGGCGTCGTGGCCTCCGAAGATCACCTCGATACGAGGATAGACCTCATCCGTAAGCAACATCAAGCGGTTCTTCGGATTCTCTCCTAGGAAATTCTGCTTCCGGGTGTTTACCTCCAGCAGGAATCGTTTGATATAATAATATTTCTGATCCGCGTCGTATAATACGGCAGTCCATATCTTGCTCGGCTGGTATTTCTCGATGACCATGATATTGGACTCGTAGTGATTGCTAAGGTCAAAATTCGTGACGTAGAAATCGCCGTTCGGCAGGATCACCAATATCTGATCGTTGCTGTGGAACTCGCCTAGTTCTTCTCCCCGCCCATCGTAATTTAACCGGAGTACGTCCCAGTCGAACCATACTTCCCGGCCTCCCAAGGTGGAAGAGCCTTTCTGCTTGAGGCTGATCTTGTGCACTTCCGCTTTCGTCAGGATATTACCTTGAGAACCCCGTCCCTTAATGGCTATCTCGCTGAAGTTCTTTTCGAAGACGAGTAGTTTCTGCCGGGGTTTGGGTTTCAGGATTACCTTGACGGTCTCCGCCTCTCCGTTCGGGTTTGCGCTGAAGTAAAGGACACGGGAGTTTTCCGTACCTTTGGTCAGGTCGTATTCCCGATCGCGTGTAGCGCCTGTGACGGCGAAGCGTTTGATGTAATTATATCCGAACTTACCGTCCCGGTATATGACGTTGTAAATCGTCCGGTTGTCGTTACGCTTAAATACGTTGACATATAGAATATCCTTACCGATAAAGATCTTATCCGCTACCTTGACGATCTTATAAGTACCGTTGCGATAGAAGATGATGACATCGTCTATATCCGAGCAGTTACATATGAACTCGTCCTTTTTCAGTCCCATGCCGATGAAACCTTCTTGACGGTTGATATACAATTTCTCGTTCGCCTCTACGACCTTGGTCGCCTCGATCGTGTCGAAATTGCGTATCACGGTATGGCGAGGGTAAGCCTTGCCGTATTTCTCTTTCAGCATGGTAAACCAATCGATGGTATAGTCGACGATATGTTCCAGCTTATCGTTGATCTTGGCGATTTGTTCCAAGGTCTGGGCGATGAACTCGTTACTCTTGTCGGAGTTGAACTTTAGGATACGTCCCATTTTGATCTCCATGAGCTTCAGGATATCGTCCCGGGTAACCTCACGGATAAATCGGGGCTTGAACGGCTCTAAACGAAGGTCGATATGGGATATCGCCTCGTCCATGTTCTTGGCGTTCTCGAACTCCGGATCTTTATAGATGCGCTCCTCGATAAATATCTTTTCAAGGGAGGCGAAGAACAGGGCCTCCTCTTGCTCTTGTTTCTGGATCTTGAGCTCTTCCCGTAAAAGCTCCAGCGTACGATCCGTAGAGTGGCGAAGCACATCGCTGACCGTAAGGAAATGCGGCTTGTCCTCCTTGATCACGCAACAGTTCGGGGAGATACTGATCTCACAATCCGTAAAGGCGTATAAAGCATCGATGGTCTTGTCTGAAGAGACCCCCGGAGCGAGATGCACCAAGATCTCTACATCCTTGGCGGTATTATCGTCTACCTTCTTGATCTTGATCTTTCCTTTATCGTTCGCTTTTAGGATGGACTCGATCACGGTAGAGGTTGTTTTTCCATACGGGATCTCCGAGATCACCAATGTCTTATTATCGAGCTTGCCGATTTTCGCACGGACTTTCACCGATCCACCCCGTTCTCCATCATTATATTTGGCTATGTCGATAGAGCCTCCTGTCTGGAAATCCGGGTATAACGCGAATTCCTCTCCCCGTAGATAGGCGATGGAAGCATCTAATAACTCATTGAAATTATGAGGGAGTATCTTGGAAGACAGGCCTACGGCGATACCTTCCACGCCCTGTGCCAGCAATAAAGGGAATTTTACCGGTAAGGTAACCGGTTCCTTATTACGTCCGTCGTAAGAAAGCTGCCAAAGGGTTGTCTTGGGATTGAATACGGTCTCCAAGGCAAACTTGGAAAGGCGAGCCTCTATATAACGAGGAGCGGCGGCTCCGTCTCCCGTCAGGATATTACCCCAGTTTCCTTGGCAATCGATCAATAGATCCTTTTGTCCCAATTGCACCAAGGCATCTCCGATAGAGGCGTCTCCGTGAGGGTGGAACTGCATCGTATGACCTACGATATTCGCAACCTTGTTATACCGCCCGTCATCCAACCTCCTCATGGAGTGCAGGATACGTCGTTGTACGGGTTTCAGTCCATCGTTGATATGCGGAACGGCCCGTTCCAAGATCACATAAGAAGCGTAGTCTAGGAACCAGTTTTGGTACATCCCAGACAAATGATAGGTCGTGACACGTGTATCCCCTTTCCCCGGGACTTTATAGTCGGAATGGGTATTCGCCTCTTCCTCCGTAGCCTCGTTATCTTGGGTATCACTATTTATATCCTCAATTTCCTCGTTTTCCTTATCCTCGATATAATCGTCTTCTTTATCTTCCGGTCTCATAAAATCCAGTTCTTTCTACACAACGCTATTACGCCAAATTGCTAACAGGGTGTAAATATAGCAAATATTCGGCAGTTTTTATAAGAATGAGGCTTTTACGAGAGTGAGTTTGCGTTAAATAAAGAGATTTTATAAAATAAATATTTAGGTGGTAGGGGTTTTTCAGAATCTTTTGTCTTATCAATAACAATTGATATTTACATATAAAAGAATATGATATGAAGAAGCTGATTTTATTTGTGTTATGCGCTTTGAGCGGCTTGGTGGTGAGCGCTCAATCACGCTGGGGGATTACTCCGGAGGGTGGATTTGCTGCGGTTAATCGTGTTGGAATGGGATCTAGCTGGCGTGCGGGGGTTAAGGTAGGCGTTGGTGTATCTTACCAGTTTGAACCGGGATGGATTGGATTGAAATCCGGTTTATATTATGCGAATAGAGGGTATTCGTTGGGAGATTATCCGAGAACGACGGAGTCTGCTACGTATGTCTTGAAAGAGATGATGACCGGTGGTATCACGCAACATTTTTTGCAATTGCCCGTGATGGCTGATTTCTCATGGAAAGTGTCGAAAGAGGTACGTATGCATTTAGCGGTCGGTATGTATGCCGGTGTATCTGTCAAGAATGATACGAATTGGGGATCTTCGTTTACGATGGGGTATTCGAAGGAGCCGCAGGCGCTTGGTAAATATGTCAAATCTACTGGCCTAGGGTATAGTTATGGTTATGGCCATTCGGGATATGATGAGGCTGAAAGCGCCGATCATCCATTTCGAGACGTGAATTCTTTTGATTGGGGATTGACAACTTCTTTTGGTATAGAGGTGAATAACTGGGTGATGAATCTGGGGTATGATCTCTCTCTAGGTGATGAGGGCGGTAACTATAAGATCGATGGCGATAATTTCTCTCTGTATGAAGTAAGAAGTGTCGGTGCCAATTACAATACGATGAGTCTGACGGTTGGGTATAAGTTCAAGCTTTAACGGCAAATCACTCATAGGATACGAATCTGACGAATATTCGGTGTCTTTTGGCGTAAGAAGTTTACTTCAACAGAAACCTAGATTAGACGTATCATAATTTGTCTACGCTTCATTATAAGTATGATGAACAAGGCCGGAAAATAAAGGGGATTACTGAATATCCGGTTATTGGCAAGAGCAAGGTGACAGTCTTTTCTTATAAGAATAATCTTCTGGAACGGAAAGTTGAGTACGACGAACTCGGCCGGAAGCTTACTTATACGGACTATGAGTACGATGAGACAGGGTTGTTGACAAAAGAAACGATTCGTGATCCCGAAACGTCCGAGGTTCTCCGATATAGCGAGTACCGCAATGAGAACGGATTGAACATGGAGATCATGGTTTATACTTCTCTCCCGACAGAGAAGAAACCCATAGAGCTTCGTCGGATCACGAAGTCCTATGATCAGAATGGCAATCTGCATCAATTAGTCTCTGAAGAATTGGCTTCTTCTAGCTCCCAGTCGAGTTTCTCGGAGTCCTATGAGTATATTTGAAGGCGTTCGTGATGACTTTATTCGATATAGAATGTCATCACGAATGTTTTTTCCTTCGTATAGGGTGCCTATTCGTCCAATCCTTGTTCGTTCGGATTTCCGGTCTTCATGAAATACCCTTATACAATAAGACCCCTTCCGTAGTTGTTCTCACTCCTTGTACTTTTCCTCCGGTAATTTGAAAATTCTTTTAGTTCTTATGGTTTTCTATATTTGCCATAAATATAACAAAAAATGCAGAGCGTAGCGTAGGGATTAAAAGCAAAAGTGGGTTTTGTCTTATGCTGATATAGGTAGACACATTCAATAACA